>DCSN01000253.1 GCA_002325645.1 Pseudanabaena sp. UBA1465 | reverse complement strand
CTATCTTACACCCAAAGCCCGCACAATTTAGCAATTTTGCACCTCGGTCAACTCTCCGGGCCCAGTGCAGTAACAGCATCTATTGTAGCAGTAAATGGCTTAATTGCCGAAGCTTATCTCGAAGGAAGTTCGGCAACGGATTCTGTAACGGATGTAACGGATGGAATTCAACCCCCGCTTCGCTTCCCCCCTTGGGCGAGGCAGAAAAAAGTAAAAGGAAATAATTGGATTTTTTATATTTTGCCTGTAAGTTTGTGTCTATTTTTGCATATTATCGGCTGGAGTTTATATAATCGCCCTTTAGAGGTAGAGCCACAAATGGCATTAAAAATAGGCATTATTCAAGGCAATATTCCGAACGATATTAAGTTTGACTCAAAGGGCTGGCGTCGGGCTTTGGAAGGTTACACGGCTGGATACAAAAAGTTAGCAGATAGAGGTGTTGATGCTGTGCTAACTCCAGAGACAGCTTTGCCTTTTTTCTGGACAAATGAGTATCAGCGTTCTACTCTTTCTTTTTACCAAGCGATTCTCGATCGAGGCGTTACGGCTTGGGTGGGAGGCTTTGGACAGCAAGATGATAGTATGACTAATAGCTTATTTGCGATCGACCCCAAAGGAGAAATTATCAGCCGCTATGATAAACTCAAGCTAGTACCTTTAGGCGAATATATCCCTTTTTATGAAATTTTAGGCGGGATTATTAATCGGCTTTCTCCCTTAGATGCTCATTTAGTACCGGGGAATTCTCAGCAATTGTTTGACACGCCTTTTGGCCGCGCGATTGTCGGTATTTGTTACGATTCGGCTTTTGCGGAAATTTTCCGATATCAGGCGGCGAATGGGGGCGAATTTATGCTCGCAGCTTCCAATAATGCCCATTATAAACCGCCGATGCTCGCTCAACATCACGCTCTCGATGTGATGCGGGCAATTGAAACCGATAGATGGGCGGCGATCGCCACTAATACAGGTTATTCTGCGTTTGTCAATCCTCACGGCGAAACGCTATGGATGTCTCGAATTAATACTTATGAAGTCCAAGATGCTACTATTTATAGACGACAAACTCAGACTTTGTATGTACGCTGGGGCGATTGGTTGATGCCTGTATTGTTAGTTTTGGCTGGATTGGCGAGGTTTGTTATCAGAATTAAGTAGACCAACCTAAAACAAACACAACACCCAGAACCCAGACTTATTAATAAAGAAGTCGGGGTTCTAAAATCGAGCGCTTTTTACGTTAATTAATCCCTGTATCCGTGTCAAAATCCGTGTTCTTTCTTCTTTCTTCTTCCTTCTTCCTTTTTCCTTCTGACTGACCTCCGTTACATCCGTTATATCCGTTAAATCCGTCGAGCAAATCCGTTTTTCCGAACTTCCTTCTGACTTCTTCCTTCGGACTTTACTTATCTTCGACGTGATTATGAACGCTAGGAGACAAAGAAATTAAATCTTCGATATTGCGCTGAATGGTAGCACAAATATTATCCAAGGGCAAATCATTAGCATCATGACCAAAAGGATTTTCGATTTCAATGCCGATTTCTTCGATTCCGAACAAAGTAAAACTAATTAAAGCTACTACTGGGGCCGTTCCCCAACCCAAATCTTTCACCATTTGAAATGGCAGTGCTAAGGAATAAAGTAACAATAGCTGTTTTAGATGAATCGCGTAAGCTAGAGGCATAGGGGTTCTCAAAATTCGCTCGCAACCACTCAAGGCCTCAATCATGTTATTGACTAACTGATTCATCGCAGTCAACCGATAGACATCAAGGTTATTTTTATCGTGCTGTTGGGTCAAGTAATCTGCAATCCAAAAAGCAATTTCGAGCGGGGGATTGTTCATTTTTTTGAGAACTTCATACTGATATGGCAATACAAACGGCTCTATTTCTGAGTTAATTTTCTCTTGGCGTAGGTGCAACTTCAATGCGACTGCAAAAGCAATTAATAACCGTATGGCTGACTTTTTTTCAAGGAACTCCTCCGGCTTATTGTCGCTAATAGATACCCATATTTGACGCGCCAAATTCCGAACAGCAATGATTAAAGTTCCCCAAATTCTCCTACCTTCCCAAAAGCGATCGTAAGCCGTATTTGTCCGAAATACTAATAATAAACCGAGGACAATGCTGGGCACAACGCTAGACAAGATTGGTAAAGATACTGGAATACCAAGAGAGTACAGCAGTGAAATAAAAAAACCAAAACCACCGCACAGTATGACGCGGGGTAAAATTGAGGGAATGACAGACCCACGAAACTTTAATGCAGTTTGAAACCATGGTCGTTTTTCAGCAGTCATCTAAATCTCCTCTTTAGCTAAAATCAAGAATCAGGGAATGTACAGGCTGTGTAAATGGGGTGCATCTCAATGAGTGCAAATATATTCGTAGGGGCGAAGCATGACCGCAGACAATTTATTAGGGATAACCAGAGATTTACAGCGGTCATGCTTCGCCTATGCAAAATCGGGATGCTCCCGTGTAAATGCTTGCTAGACCTCATTTTTGCCTCCCAGGGGAGTGGGAGAGTATAGCATCTAGGTAAACAGTCTTTGAATTTTACCAAAAGACTGATATTTAGGACAATTTTCTAATTTAAAATTTAAAATCTCCAATTGATTAATTCCGGTACTTAAATTAGCTAATATTAGCTATGTATCTTTAAACGCAATTTTCCGTGGCAGATTTACCCACTTCTAATTCCTCCCATCTGCATCGGTTGCCGAACCAACGGTGGCAAATCTATGCGCCTCAACCACAGCAAGCGGAACAGTTTGCCAGAGAAATCGGCTTGTCACCACTGTTGGCCCAGGTACTGATTAATCGGGGCATCGATACACTGACAGAAGTCCAAGGATTTGTAGAGCCGGAATCTCTGGTTTTGCCACAGCCAATGGATGAGTTTCCTGATTTGGCGGTGAGTGTGAGATTGTTGCGGGAGGCGATTTCTCAAGGACAAAAGATTGCTATTTGTGGCGATTATGATGCTGATGGGATGACGAGCACGGCTTTGTTGCTGCGAGCTCTGAGGGCTCTGGGGGCGAAGGTGGATTATGCTATTCCGAGTCGGATGCGGGAAGGTTATGGGATTAACGATCGCATTGTGGAAGAATTTCACTCGGAAGGTGTCGCTCTAATTCTCACTGTAGATAACGGAATTGCCGCTTTTGGGCCGGTGAAAAGAGCGCGAGAACTCGGTGTAAAAGTGATTATTACAGACCATCACGATTTGCCGCCACAACTGCCGCCGGCTGATGCAATTCTTAACCCGAAATTAATTGCTGAATCTTCGCCTTATCGCGGTTTGGCTGGAGTCGGTGTTGCTTATGTTTTGGCAATTACTCTGGCTCAAGATTTAAAGAAAGTTGGCGGTTT
>DCSN01000076.1:6672-46121 GCA_002325645.1 Pseudanabaena sp. UBA1465 | reverse complement strand
CTTTTCTCTTTTCTATCTCTGCTCTAAATGTGGGGCGATCGCGCAAAAATCAAAATATCAGTCAAAAGGCGTAGAAAAAAACTCTTGTTTTAGCAACAATCTAGTAGACATTTCGAGAAAACAGATGTATATTATAGGAGTGTGAGGAGCGAACAAAAGAAAAAGCCTAGGAACGAAACAGGGAAAGTAACCTAGGCTTTTTCTTTTGGTTATATCTAATAAAAAAAGAGATCAGTTAATAGCTGGTCTCTTTTTTGTATTGGTGTTTTTTCTAGGATAGGTAAGGGTGAGAGTTATCCTGCGTCTCTTTCTTAGTTTTGTTATAACTTTAAAGAAATCGGATCAATCCTTACAAGAACAAAGGGTGGAATAACCAGACTGGTAAACTCTTTTTCTTTATTTGTATTCCAATTGTCAATTTCTTCGGCGGTGGGATGACGTAACCAACCATCCTCAATCCAAGATTGGACTAACTGCGTATTGTCCTCAGTTAACGCAATGCCCACATCAACAAGATCTAGATTTGCCCCAACTAAAATCACCCTAGCTTTAGCGGCATGGGGAGATAACCATTCCCACAGTGCCACATCGACCATTTCCTCAAAATCGGCTCTTGTGTTACTCACTAAAATTCCTCATCATCTGCTAGATTGGTATCTATTATCTCCAAATACTTGGCTTTAACGGCTTTTACATCTTGCCATGTTAACCACTTTGGGCTGCCCTGCTCACGGCTTTGATTGCGTAATAGATAGGAAGGATGAAATATAGGCATTACCAAACGTTCCTCCCATTCATACCATTGACCACGAACTTTGGTAATCCCTAATTTTTCGCCAAGAATTGACTTGAGAGAGGTTGCCCCTGTGAGCAAAATGATTTTGGGATCGACGAGGCGAATTTGTTCTAATAAATAGGGTTTACAGGTGGTGGTTTCGATATCGGTGGGGACACGGTTATTAGGTGGACGACATTTGACGGTATTGCAGATATAGATATCTTTACTGGTGTCGAATCCCACGGATTCGAGAATTTTATCTAATAGTTGTCCAGATTTGCCAACAAAGGGTAAACCCGATAAATCCTCCTGTTCTCCAGGAGCTTCACCGATGATTAGGATTTTGGCTTGCCGATCGCCTCTTTCAACAACAACATTAGTCCGAGTTGGGGCAAGGGGGCATTTTTGACAATTACAAGCGGCTTCTTTTAGTTGATCAAGACTAGCAAATCGCTCATGTACTGGTACACTCGCAATGGCGGCAGGGGTAATATTTTTACTAGAACGCGCCGCTTTTTTGGTTGGCTGTGACTCCGTTACACCTTCTGCCTTGGGTAGTTCGGTGATAGGAACTTCCGATGGAGCTAAATCAAATAGGCTCATTTGTTCTTTATCGGTCATAGACAGTATATGCGCCCTAGATCATTGCTTATTGCTAATATCTTATAGCATTCGTAAATCATTTGTAGATTTTTGAGTTTATGGAAGCTTGGCCTTCGTCAGGCTTCCATAAACTTTATAGGATTACCAAGAGATTTATGATCTTGAATTACTTATCTTGTCCATTGTTTATTTTCTCTGGCAGTGACAATAAATTTAAGCTTGCTGCGATCGCGTTCCATTTCACCAACGGCTGAACCCTTATCAAAAATAGCTCCTGTTGGGCAAGCATCTACACATTTACCGCAGGAAGTACATGCTTCAACTTCACCCCAAGGCTGATCGAGTCCCGTAATCAGTTTTGACTGTGCGCCGCGATTTGCCACATCCCAAACGTGCGCTCCTTCGATTTCATCGCAAACTCTGACGCAGCGAGTGCAAAAGATGCAGCGATTGCGATCAATACCAAATAAATCGTGGGACAGGTCAACATCGCGTTGTGGGAACTGATAGGGAAAGCGCGAATGCTCCATGCCTGTGGCGATCGCCATATTTTGCAATTCACAGTTACCATTTGCCACGCACACTGCACAAATATGATTGCCTTCGGCAAACAGCATTTCCACTACCATTTTGCGATAGTTATTTAACTGTTCGGTATGGGTTTGGATTTCCATGCCTTCGGCAACTTGGGTCACACAGGCTGCTAGTAATTTGTTACTGCCCTTGACTTCTACCATACAGAGACGACAGGCTCCGACATCGCTAACCCCTTCTAAATGGCAAAGGGTGGGAATCGTGATTCCTGCTTCTTTTGCTGTGGCTAGAATACTCTCACCATGTTCGGCGGCAACTTCAATATCATTAATTTTTAGGGTTACAACTGACATTTTGGTTTACCTGATTAGGAAATAGGAGTACTCGTGAATTCCCAGCCATTAGCTTGAGAATAGCGTTCCATAAAGCGCATAAAGCGCTCCCAATGATCATTTGAACCGACCTCAAAAATTATTTCAATCTTTGCCAGTTCTTCATCATCGCCTTTGTCTTTCCAAAACAGCTTGGAACTTTTCGGCTCAATGGAAATTGTGCCTTCGCTATCAACTAAGCGAATATCATTAAATGATGCCTTAGCAAAGCTATTTACGCCTTGCACAGCCTTGATATTTACAAAGGTCATTTTGACGGAGTTCTGACCCGTTGCGCGATCGCGCCTTAGCCGCACATCACTCAACTCTTCGGGAACACCTGCAAAAAATTCAATTGATGGAGTTATAGAGTTCATGATTTTATCTCCTTGTGAGGTAGTTCTTTTAACTGTTAGTAATTAACTTGATATAGTCATCACGAAAATGTCTCAATGTACTCAGGATTGGGTTGGGGGCAGATTGTCCTAAACCACAAAGACTCATGGATTTGACCATGCCGCAAAGCTCTTCTAGGGATGCGAGATCGGATTCAGTGGCTTTATGTTCAACAAACTTAGTTAATAAATGTTCTAATTGCACCGTCCCTGCCCGACAAGGAATACATTTTCCGCAGGACTCATCCATACAGAATTGGATAAAAAACCTCGCCATATCGACCATATTCGTACTTTCATCCATGACTACCATTCCTCCCGATCCAATGATTGATCCGAGGGCTTGCATCGCTTCATAGTCAACGGGCGTATCAAAAGCAGAAGCGGGAATACAACCTCCCGATGGACCGCCTGTCTGTACGGCTTTTACTTTGCCACCACTTGCTGCGCCACCACCCATATCTTCGACGATTTGACGTAATGGGATGCCCATCGGTACTTCCACTAGCCCAGTATTAGCGATATTACCTGCGAGGGAAAATACCTTTGTGCCTTTGCTCTTTTCTGTGCCAATACTGGCGTACCATGCGCCCCGATTGCGAATAATGGGAACGATATTGGCAAAGGTTTCTACATTGTTGATCAGGGTTGGTGCGCCCCAGAGTCCCGATTCGGCAGGATAGGGAGGACGGGGATGGGGAATTCCACGACCTCCTTCAATGGAAGCGATTAAAGCTGTTTCTTCGCCGCAAACATAGGCTCCTGCACCAACGCGCACATCGATTTTAAAGTCAAAGGTGGACTCAAATATTTGGCTGCCGAGGATGCCGTGCTGTTTGGCTTGTTGAATGGCAAGACGGATATGCTCGATCGCGGGTGGGTATTCGGCGCGGACATAGACATAACCGTGATTAGCACCGACGGCATAGGCGGCGATCGCCATACCTTCTAGTACCCGATGGGGATCACTTTCGAGAATACTACGATCCATAAAGGCTCCAGGATCACCCTCGTCAGCATTACAGATTACATATTTTTGTTGGGTTTGATTTTGAGGTTGATTACGTCGCCGATCCTGCATTTTGGCAACGGTTGCCCATTTTAAGCCTGTGGGATAGCCTGCACCACCTCTGCCGCGCAAACCACTGCGCGTAACTTCATCGATCACTTGCTGGGGAGTCATTTCATGGAGAGTCCGATAAAGCTGGCGGTATCCACCAACAGCAATGTAAGACTCGATGCGTGTAGGGTCGATTTGACCGATATGCTCCAAGACAATCCGCAATTGCTGTTTAAAAAACGGATGCTCTAAATCTCCGACCGTCGCGGCAACATGACCACCCTTTAATCCACTCACAATTGAATCTGCTTGATGCGGTTCAACTTTTTCATAGAGAACACGGGCGGAATCGATCGCCACTAAAGGGCCGCGTCCACAAAAACCCATACAACCGACGCTAACTACTTCCGCCGTATCGGTGAGTCCTTCTGTCTGAATAGCTGCCTCAAGGCGATCGCGTACTTCTAAAGACCCTGAAGCTTGACATCCGCCCGAAGTGCAACAGCGAATGCGAATACTTTTTTGGCGATCGCGTTCTTCTTTGGCAATTTGTAATAGTCCTTCAATATCCATAATGTGATATTCCTATGTGAGCATCTCCTAAATATTTATTTCACAAATTGCGCCGCAAATATTTAGGGTTCTTCTAACCAGCTTTTAACCTTTTCTAAAACCTGTGCGGGTGTTTGTTGGCGGGATACATGACCGTCATAAATCGCCGCAGGCGCAACGCCACAGTTACCGATACAGCGCTCAACCCGAATAAACACTTTGTCATGGGGCGATCGCTTGCCAGCCTTGAGATGTAACTCGCGAGTCAATATATCTAGCAGAGCTTTACCTCCCCTGGTATAACATGCTGTCCCTAAACAAATCGAGCAGGTATGTTTGCATTTAGGATGGATAGAAAATAGATGATAGAAGGTAGCGACACCATAGACACGACTGAGGGGTAACTTTAGTTGTCGTGCAATGTAGGTAAGCACCTCTTTTTCAAGATAGCCAAATCGTTCTTGAGCCTTGTGTAACACTTCGATCAAGGCATCTTGACGATGACGATTTTGGCTAATCGTCAAATCTAATGCATGGTATCGAGAATCAAGTGAACTATCTTCTGTTTCAAGTCCTTGTTTTAGTTCTGGAAGTGGTGGCGGCTGCATAAACAATACCTTTGTTGTTAAAGTATAGGTATTTCACACTATGTATATTCCATTTTCTAATTTCTAGCCCCAAGTAGCGTAAAAAACATAAAACTTTAAGTTGAAGAGGGGCGGCGCAAAGTGCCGCCCCTCTCTTTTGGTTTTTAGAGGTGATGCTTACAGCTTATTTAGGTTTTGTGTATTACAGAAAAATTTTCAAAAAGCTTGCGAAGCAAGCTTTTTGAAAATTTTTCTGGGTTTTAGGAAAGCGCAAAGCGCTGTAGGTTATGAATTTGTGTTGCAGAATGTAAGAAATTTTCTTAAGTTTTGTCGAAAGAGATAATTTATCGCACTAAAAGGTCAAGAATATTAAATATAAGAAATTTCTCTATCAGTAAGTCGAATCGTCTTAGGCGATTCATAGGCAGGAAAATCCAAATGCTAAATAACCATAAACCAAAGCGTATCGGGATCTTGACCAGTGGTGGAGACTGCCCTGGACTAAATGCTGTGATTCGGGCCGTTGTTAAAGTTGCAACCTATAAGTATGGATGGGAAGTCTATGGGATTCCCTATGGAACCGACGGTTTTATTGAACTCCTAGTTGGCAATCGTCAGCCCGAAGAATTACGCATCAAAGAACATGGGTATGATATTCCTGGTTTAGTACAGGGGCTAGATATTCTTTACTTTCTCAGTGGCAGTGTACTGGGTTCGATTAGTAAAGGCGATCCCGATCGCCATGCCGACGACATCATCAAGGGCTACGAGAAATTAGACTTAACTGCGTTAATCGTGATGGGCGGTGATGGCAGTATTGAAATTTTAGATGGATTAGCTCAAAAAGCTGCTAATCAAGGATCGCCTTGGAATTGGGTTGCCATTCCCAAAACGATTGATAACGATATTCCTTTCACTGAAGCCTCCGTAGGTTTTGATACGGCAGTTAATCGAGTTACTCAAGCTCTTTATGATCTTACCTTTACCGCCGCCAGTCACGATCGCGTGATGATCGTCCAAGTTATGGGGCGCGATTCGGGATATCTGGGAATGGAAGCAGGACTTGCTGGCGGTGCAGATGCCATCTTAATTCCCGAACTAACTCCTATTTTAAATGAAGAAGTCGTGATGGGAGTCTGTCGCCATATCGCCAAATTACAGCAAAATGGTAGAAGATTTGCCTTGGTAGTAGTTGCAGAGGGGGTAAAAAATCATCTGGGGCAGAAGGAACATTACATTGGTGATTATCTCGCTCGTCGGATTCAAGAATGTAGTAACAAGCTTTTCAATAGTGATTCAACAGAAGCTCATAAAATTTATCCCTTTGATACTCGCGTTACAGTATTGGGACATGTTCAGCGAGGGGGAACGCCAACTTCCAGCGATCGCCTGCTAGCCACTGCCTTTGGGCGAGAAGCCGTAGATTTGATTGCTAATGGAAACTATAACCAGATGGTGATTTGGGAAAATGGCAGAGTTAGCAGTGTTCCGATCAGTCGAGTGATCGAGCAGATTAAAAAAGCACGCAGAGAGAAGAAAGCTCCTTCGCGGGTCGATCCTCAGGGCTTCTTAGTGAGAACGGCGCGAGATATTGGTATTTATGTGGGGGAATCAAGTATTGATGATCAGTAATTCTGATCGACATGGGTGGGCGATCGCTCAAATAAAAAAGCGCTCCGTGGAGCGCTTTTATTTTTTCTTTTTCAGTCGGGATGATAGGATTCGAACCTACGACATCCTGCTCCCAAAGCAGGCGCGCTACCAAGCTGCGCTACATCCCGTTGCGAATATCTATGTTACTACATAAAGTGCAGAATATACAAAAATAATTTTTTGAAATTAAAATCCAAGAGAATGGCGGCGCTTTGCGCCGCTATTCTCTTGGGGCAATAACTATAGATTAAGATCTGCTTGCAAAAAGTCGATGAATTGTTGGGCAGTCCGTCCTGATTGCCCATTATTACGGGTCGCCCATTGCAGGGCGCGAAAATTGAGATCTTCGGTAGGTAGTTTGATACCTGCGCGTTTGGCGAGATGATGCACGATTTTAAGATAAATTTCTTGATCGGCATTGAGAAAAGTTAAGGTCAACCCAAAGCGATCGCTGAGGGATAATTTTTCTTGCATGGTGTCCCAAGGATTAACCTCTTCGCTAGTACTAAGAGTTTTCAAGCTGGGGCGATCGCTAAAATATTCGCGTAGCAAATGACGACGGTTAGAAGTTGCGTAAACCAATAAATTATTGGGTTGAGCCGAGAGATTACCTTCTAGCACAACCTTAAGGGCTTTGTAGTCTTCGCTTTCTTCCTCGAAGGATAGATCATCGACAAAAATAATGAATTTTTGCGGTGCTTCCCGTAAGACTTCGGCAATTATTGGCAAATCTTTGAGATCATCTTTAGCAACTTCAACTAGACGCAACCCGCGATCGCCATAGGCATACATCAAGGTTTTGACCATAGATGATTTACCAGTGCCGCGACTGCCATAGAGCAGGACATGCAAAGCGTGATAGCCCGCCAAAAATGCTTCCGTATTTTTATAAAGAGATTGACGTTGAGACTCGTAGCCCACTAGATCCGATAACTGCACCAGATCGGGATAGGCGATGCCCTCTAAATGTCCTTTATACCAACGAAAAGCTTCATATTCTGTAAATATACCCGTGCCTGAATGTCTGTAATAGTTAGTTAATTCGGGTAAAAGCTGTGTCCAGTCATCTGTAGATTGAAATTTGAGTAGCAGCGATCGCTTGGCTGGGGAAATCTGCAATGAATCATTGGTGTATAGCTGCCAAGCTACAGGGCGATCGCCTAAAGACTCAATAACATCAACGAGCTTATCGCCTCCCCACAGGCTTAGTTCCTCTAAAATTTTAAGGTCATATTTAGCGGCGGAGACTAGCGCCGCAGGTAATTGCTCAATATCTTTGGTTTGAGATTGATAACTAAAGGGATTATCGGAGGTCAAAATCTGCGAAATTACATAGTCTCGCCAGTTATAACCTGTTGCTGCGATCGCTCGAAACCATTTGCCATAGGCCAATAAATAACTAAGCCTGCGTGAACTATTCTCATGTCCATCTAAAGCATAGTTAGCAATGCATTGCAACAACCTTTCATAGTTTTCCCAAGGTTCTTGCTCTAATATATTTTGGTATAGCAACAGTGAGGCAATCTTTATCTGTAGCTGATAAATTGATTCCCTTGTTTCGTCAAGCATAGGTCTCAAGCTAAGGTTTCTCAGAACAGCATATCTCAGCACTTACTTTATAAACTGTTCCCACGTTATCTCTTGTTGAATATAGTTAGGTTGATTTGGTTTGTAGGGGGCAGTAAGGCGATCGATGGTTATAATTTCTGCATGATCGGGGATTACTGGCACATCGGGATCAAAGGCTGTCGATCGCATTAATGAACTCGAAAAACCCTTAAAGATCATCACTTCATCTAGTTCATCGTCGATTTTTAACTTTACTAGTAATACTTCTTGAGGATTTTGGCTGCTATAGGTTTCTAGCTGTTGACTCTGACTTGCGGGCATATTTTTAATTGAACTGAGGAGGTTATTTAGAAATTCTAGTTGAGTTGTGTAGGGATTTGGCTACGCTCATCGCTAAATTCGCCTACAAGCCATTCCCGATCGCAAAGAAGGCTGACCAATAATTAGGATGATTATATTTAGATGATTTAATTAGGGATAACTGCGCTCTATGTAAAGCCTCAGTGGATGTGACATCACCTTTTTGAAGTTCACGATAAAATGATTCCATCAGAGTTTGAGTTCCTTGATCATCGACCGACCAGAGCGAGGCGATCGCATTTTTTGCTCCTGCTTTCTGAATTTGATAGCCATCGAAATTTTCTGAGAGAAGTTTAGATATTGTGACGCAAATGCTTTCCCCCTGCACAACGATGGCTTTTTATTTTTTACTTTTTACTTTTTATTTGTCAACCACGCCTCCAAATCCGCCACCTTCTCAAAATCCAATACTAGCGAATGGAGATCGCTTTCTGTAAAGTTGCTTATTCGTCTAGATCTATCCCCAATTGACGCAACTTTTCAGCAAGGCGATCGGCTCTGGCTTTTTCCAATAGCGCCCTTTGATCAGCCTCTTCCGCTTGTCGAGTGGCTTCTTCAACTTGCCTATTAGCCTCTTCCACTTGTCGAGTGGCTTCCTGTGAAGCTACCAGTAACTCATCAGGAGTGAGTAACTTTTGGTTATTATCCAAGCGATAAAAACTTAGTAAATAGTCCTGTGGCTGCAATCGCAACTGTAAAACTTCACTGCAATTGTCTCTAATTGGTTGATATAAGCCTTCCTCATTCAGGCGATAGCCCCGCAACTGCTCAGGAATCCACTCACCATAGGGGTCAAACATCCAGTATTCCTGTATGCCTAATTGCTCATACAGCATCTTTTTAAAGTTCCAATCAGTTTCTTTCGTACCTGCGGAGGTCATTTCAAAGATGATCGATGGGGTTTGCTGCCCTTCCCATAATTTGTAGTTGCCATACATCTTTACAGGAATATCAAAGATCACCATCACGTCGGGAGCAACTCGCGCCCTAGGCTTATTCTCAAGGTAATAAAAAAACTGATTCGCAAATACGACTGCCTGTTTGCCTGCCAAATATTGCGATAAAAGATTGAGGGTCATCAGGATTGCCCAGCTATGTTCCTGTGTTTCTGCCAATGGTTCACCGTCTGATGTGGGATAGATTATTTCTGCTTTAGTTGCTTTGGTTAATTCTGTTGGGTTGGAAAGCGATCGCTTTTCGGTGATGGCTACCATAGTTAACTCTTGGCTAAGGGTTTATATAAAATTATAGGCTATCGCTATAATCCATTATCCCTTTTCCGAACCACCGATCTATCCCTGCACAATCCTTTAGAGGCGCAGCATTACCGCCACCATTCACGCATATCAGTACAATCTCTAAACAGTAATGCTACGCCCAAACCCTACAACGCAGGGACAATTTATCCGCAAGAGCGAAGAGGGTAAAGCATTTGCAGATCAAGGTTTTTTATGAGGAGTTTAGATATTGTGGCGCAAATGCTTTACCCCTACTTGTTACAACTTTAATCTGTGCTGAAACTTAGTTTGTCGTGATAATGTCAACAGAAATAAATTGATTCCCATGAATTTACATATGCTTAAACCCCGATCGCCAAAATTCTTAATTCAGGCTTTACCGATCGCCTTAATGCTCATGCCCACCTTTGGTTTAGCGGCGATCGCGCAAACTACCTTTGGACAAACAGGACAAAATGGCGATCGCGGTCGTGATGGGCGCGATGGACGCGATGGACAAAACATCAAAATTGTTGGCGATGGCAAGCCTGCCGCCTATGATTTAACTGGCACTATGGGCGAAGATGCTGAAGATGGAACCACAGGGCGATCGGCTAGTAGTTGCGAACCTCCCTATCGTCCTGAATATTCATTATTAGGTGCATCGGGCGGACGTGGCGGCGATGGCGGTAATGGTGGTCGCGGTGGCAATGGCGGCAACGTGACAATTTTTTATACGGATATTGCCACACTCAAGCAACTAGAAATCCGTAACGCAGGTGGCAGAGGTGGTCGCAATGGTCGCGGCGCGATCGGGGGGAAAGGTTGTGAATGTCGAGAAAGTGAATGGCGGATCAAGTACTGTAATTTAGAAATTGAACGCCGTCCTTTTAGTGATTCTAAAGCTGCATGGGCATATCACTCTCGCGAAACTAGGCTTTGTGGGCGTTCGAGTGATGGCTTTGACTTAGATTTTGAGCGTTCATACTCACGGACTTCTGAATATCGTAGGGGTGATTGGCTCTACCGCCGCACGAATAAGGGAATTTCGCGATCCGCCTCTTTTACCTGTCAAAGTGGGCGTGATGGTGCGACCAGTAATAATGGGCGCAATGGGGAAACGGGAAACTATGGGCGAGTGACCCTTGTGCCGCGTTTAGATATTCCTGCGGAGATCACCAGCGATCGCACACCATTGGCATCGGCGATCGGTAAAAAGGTGGAATTAATCAAAAATATTTGGGTTGATCGGAATGGTTTATCGCGCTTACTCCGCCCTAGCTCCGATGTAGCCGATAACTATACCTATCTCAAAGATACAGCAAGGCTATTTTATCGATTTGATTGGGCTGCCTCGGAAACTCCCCAAGCCTTAGGAGTCGATCGCCTTGAGATGGTTGCGACTGCGAATGTTCGTAATGAAAATGCTCAAATTGATTATCAATTAGTGGGGACTTTGGAATATGAAATAATTCCTGCAAGTTCTCCCGACAATATCCAAGTCGTGAAGATTACGGGTGGATTTAACCCCGATCGCGTGAGTTCTTTCCAATTGCAAAAAATTTCTGGCGTGGGTACAGAAAACCAATTAATTCTCAGCGATCGCGGTAATGTCCGCGAATTGCTCAAAAGCACAGAAATTGAGGTGCAATGTTTGAGTAAACAATCGGCAACGGGCGTAGTTGCCAGTAATTATGTCAAACGCCGTGATGTTACTTTCAAGATTCCACCCAAATCTACACCTAGTGAAGGCGCAAGCATTAATGGCAATATTTACACTTTACCTGTGGGGCGTTATTGCTCACCTTGGCTCCGCGCCGATAATGACGCAGCCTATGAAGTGAAGATTGTGCAAACGACTAAAAGCGGCGCAGAATATACACAATCTTTAAAGTCAAATTTTATCGTTGGCAAGAACTGAGGGACAAATAAAGATTGCTTTTGAAGAGTATTTTGTTTTTATTGCCCCTTCTATGAGATTCTGGTAACAATATAGACCCTGCATAATTCGCAAAAGTGCTTATGAGTTCGATTCGTGTTGTCCTAATTGAAGACCATGACCTGACCCGCATGGGCATGAAGATCGCGTTGCAACAGCAGGTCGATCTTGTGTTTGTTGGTGAAGCAGCAACGGGCGCGGAAGGTGTGTCACTGGTAAACAGCCAGCAACCTGATGTGGCGATCGTGGATTTAGGCTTGCCAGATATGGATGGCGTAGAAGTAACGCGCCAAATTAAAGCTGCGGCTACGGAAGCAGGCAAATCCACAAAAGTATTGATTTTAACGCTGACCGATAACCAAGAGACTGTACTCGCTGCCTTTGCCGCAGGTGCAGACTCCTACTGCATCAAAGATATTAGCTCCGATAATCTGGTGCAAGCACTGAAGTTAACCGCCGAGGGTAATTCTTGGATTGACCCTGCGATCGCCAATATTGTGTTGCAGCAAGTGCGCCGTAAGGAGGCAACCGTAGAAATTGATGCTGCCAATGCGGACTACAAACAAGTCCTTGAAGCCACACCTCTGACTGAGCGCGAATTAGAAGTCCTGTCAGAGATTGTCAATGGCAATAGCAACGCGGAAATTGCGGAAAAGCTGTATATTACCGTTGGCACTGTGAAAACCCATGTACGCAATATTTTGAATAAGCTATGCGCTGACGATCGCACTCAAGCAGCAGTCCGCGCCCTCAGAGCAGGACTGGTCAAGTAGAAATAAAGCAGCGTGGTAATCACGCTGCTTTATTTCTAGATATTAAAATTTGGCGAAGCCAAATTTTAATATCTAAATAGGTAAGGATGGGCGGCGCGAAGCGCCGCCCATCCTTACCTATATAAATCCTTTCCTTTTTAGGACTACTAAAAATAGGGATAACAAGATGGTAGAGAAACTTACTAAACAGCGCTATTCCAGCAACTTGTTTGATGTTACTCAAGACATCATTGGTGCATTGCCCCTGAAATTAGTGGAGCAATGGCTGAGCAGCAATCAAACCTATGCAGATGCGTTACAGTTACTGGAAAGCCATAGGGTAAGAGGCTATAGTGTTTCATCTGATTCCGTTGGACTGACGAGGCTTTGTCAGCAAAAGGGATTATTAGAAATTTTGGCAATCATCAACCAGCCCAAAAAGCTTGTTCACGCCTATGGGAAAGCGATCGGCGGGGCTAGTGTGGGGATTTGGGCGGCGGACAACACGCAGATGTTTTATCCAGATTCCATTGATGCGGTGACGCTTTTAGCCACACTTTTAACAATTCAAGATGAAATCGCCAAAAACTGCCAAATTAAAATTGGGCTGGGCGCTCATTATGGCAGCTTTTACTCTATTAGTGGTGGTTTGTACGGTATCGAAGCAGATGCGATCGAGGATATTGCGGAAAATCATACTAAGGGAGGTGAAATCTTGATCAGTCAGGCTATATGCGATCGCTTGCCAGCAAATCATAACTTCACTCTTGAGAAACATCATGATTTACCTAGGAATTTAATTACTGAAATTGGTGATATTTATCAAGTAATGGATGGGGCGCGACTAGAGCAAATCAAGCCAACCGATCCAGCATATCCCATTCCCTATTCCCCAGATTTCTATGCTGATTTATTGGAATATGAAACTCGGCTTACCGATCAAGATTTTGCTCATAATCTAAACAAAAAGTATATACAGCATAAGGTAGTGGTGCTAATCGAGAGCAAGAATGGACTTGCTGAGGAGCATGAAGTGGATATGTTCAATCAGTTATCTTTTTCAGCTTTGATGAAAGACATCGGACTGAGGCTATTAGGTACTCAATTGGAGTCAGAGATTAAGGTGTTGAGTTCCTTAGGGATTTATACCTTTGATGAAGCGAAGACTGCCATTGATTTTGCTCAAAATTTTCGTCAAGAACTGGCTAAGCAAGATATTGCCTGCCGTATTGGCATTGATCGAGGAGAAGTGCTAATTTTTAATCTCGCGATCGGGACTAGAGATATTGCGGGAATGCCTGTAAATATGGCATCAAAGATAGCTCAAGATAAGGGTAAATTTGGGAAGTTATACTTGAGTGAATCCCTCAGAGATATAGCTGATATTAATGGATTTAAGGAAATTAGTTACGAAGTTTCAGGAGTAAAGATAACAGCCTATGAAGATTAAACCAAATTGTTGAGCCGCACGCTATGCTTGTGGCTCAACAATTTGGGTCATAAAGAGTTACACTCTTTACACTAAAGCTATCTCAATCGCTCTATATTGCCGTCTATATTGCCCTTATTTTTGTCCCATGCCCAACCGTCTCGCGCGATCGCAAAGCCTCTACCTCCGCAAACACGCTGACAACCCAATTGATTGGTATCCTTGGGGAGACGAAGCATTGGAAAAGGCAAGAAATGAAAATAAGCCGATCTTTTTGTCGATTGGCTACTCCAGTTGTCATTGGTGTACGGTGATGGAGCATGAGGCTTTTTCGGATACGGTC
The DNA here is from genome assembly GCA_002325645.1 of Pseudanabaena sp. UBA1465. Lineage (GTDB taxonomy): Bacteria > Cyanobacteriota > Cyanobacteriia > Pseudanabaenales > Pseudanabaenaceae > Pseudanabaena. Next base: position 31,979 of record DCSN01000076.1, on the reverse strand, counting down.
ATTGCTGACTATATGAATGAGCGCTTTGTGGCAATTAAAGTCGATCGCGAAGAGCGTCCTGATCTCGATAGCATTTATCTCCAAGCAATCCAGATCATGGGCGAAAGTGGCGGCTGGCCCCTAAATTTATTTCTTGCTCCCGATGATTTGGTTCCATTTTATGGCGGCACTTACTTTCCGATTGAGTCCCGCTACCAACGCCCTGGATTTTTGCGGGTGTTGCAATCCATTCATCAAATGTATTATGAGCGCAATCAAGATATTCAAGATTACAAAGACCAGATTGTACGGAATCTCCACCAAGTTAATAAACTCACTCCTGTGCCGATTATTAGCGATGAGGTCTTAGCTCATAGCATTAGTAAATGTGCGGAAGTAGTCACTAATCGCGATTATGGAACTTGTTTCCCGATGATTCCCTATGTCGATTTTTTATTAAGAGCCAGTCGTTTTGAGTCGGGAGAATCCCTTCTCAAAGCTAAAACTCGACAACGAGGAATGGACTTGGCGCTTGGGGGCATATTTGACCATGTGGCAGGAGGATGGCATCGTTACACTGTCGATCACACATGGACAGTGCCGCACTTTGAGAAGATGCTCTATGACAATGGGTTAATCATGGAATATCTGGCAAATTTGTGGATGTCGGGTTTGCAAGAACCTGCGATCGCCCGATCCTGTGAATTAACCGCAACATGGCTCCAGCGTGAAATGTTAGCCGAAGAAGGATGCTTCTATGCTTCACAGGATGCTGATAGTGAGGGTAGGGAAGGTAAATTTTGGGTGTGGAGTTTTGCGGAACTGAAGAAAATTTTTAGTAATGTAGAACTTGATCTATTGATTGAAGAGTTTACTATTTCGGTCAATGGTAATTTTGAAGAAACTAATGTCTTGCAGCGTAAAAAATTAGGAGAACTTTCTCCAGAAGTCGAAGCTTGTCTCTTAAAGCTATTTCGCCGTCGCTATGGCGAATATTCGCGCCCAACCGATGCTTTTCCTGTGGCGCGTAGTCAAGATGATATTCGTGAAATTGATTGGGAAGGTCGTGTACCACCAATAACCGATACAAAGGCGATCACGGCTTGGAATGCGCTGATGATTTCAGGTTTAATCAAGGCCTATCGTGCTTTCCAAAAGCCAGTTTATCAGCAACTCGCAGTGAATGCTGTTAAATTCATTCTTGACAACCAATGGATTGAAGGACATTTACAAAGAATTAATTATGAAGGACAGGCGGCGGTGGCAGCACAGTCAGAAGACTATGCTTTTTTAATTAAGGCTCTGCTCGATCTGCATCAGGCGATTCCTGAAGAAGCAAACTTCTATCTGCAACAGGCGATCGCTGTCCAAGCAGAATTCGATCGCGATTTTTGGGATGCGCTCTCTGGTGGCTATTTCAACACAACCAGCGAGTCTAGTCAGCATTTGCTATTGCGGGAACGTAGTTATCAAGATAATGCTACGCCGTCAAGTAATGGGGTGGCGATCGCGAATTTAGTCCGTTTGGCGAGTGTCACCGAAAAGCTAGAATATTTAGACCGTGCGGAGTTAGCTCTCAAGCGCTTTGGTCATGTGATTAGCAATAGTCCTGTGGCCTGTCCGAGTCTATTGGTTGCCTTTGACTGGTTCCGCAACCATACACTAGTACGGACTAATCCTCAGCAATACGCCTATCTCAATCGTCAATATTTACCTGCGGTGATGTTACGCATCGATGCCCATTTACCCAATCCTGAGGCGATCGCGATGGTATGTCAGGGATTTGCTTGTCTAGAACCTGCGACAAGTCAAGAAATATGCGATCGGCAGTTGTTAGGGAGTAGCACTAGAGTTAAATAACTTATTCGTAATGTGACCACATTCTCAAAAGTTCGATGGTATTGCTTTATTTAACTACGCCATAGACCAAGCTCTTGAGCCTTTACCCATTCACTTCTAGGGCTAGTCATGACCTCCTTGAGTGAGTCGATATATCCATGTATGGAGTTAAGATAGATAGTCTCTTCAATCGCTGCCCAGTCTTCTTTAGAAATCACAACTACGTCATTTTCTGAGCCTTTAATCATGACGGGTTTATGGTTGGCGATGACTTGATTAATTACAGCAAAACTCGATCAAACCCGCCACAAGAAGGGTCGCAGGGCGAAGCCCCGCAACGGGTTTTATATTTTAATTTGTGGCGGGTTTGAAAACAAATTGCTGTAAATTATTAAAGTTCTCCGTTGCTTCTTGCAGCAGTAAGTATTCCATGTTGTCCCTCTATTTAATTAATTAAATTAATTAAATTAATTAAATTAATTAATTTAATTAATGTGATTGTGTGGTAGTAAACTTTTAGGGACTAAGCGGTATTTCAGGCTAAGTCTTTCCATGCTTCATTTTCTTCTTCGCTAAGCCAATCTTTTGCTAGTGATGATTCACTTGTCATAAGAAAGTTATTGCGAATCATCCGATTTACAAAACTGAGATAGTCATCGATCGCTGCAAAATCGTCTAGTTCTTGTTCTTCTGTTTCAGTGAGTGGGGTTTCTTCGCGTTTGTCGAGTAGGTTCTCGATACGTTGTTGAGTGTTTTGCGATGCGCGAAAGATCATTACTCCGTCTTGAAGTGTTATAGCGATCGCGCCATCAAGGGGGAGATTTTTGGGTAATGTGGTAATTGGTAAGATGAGTGATGTGGTCATTGTGTGATTTAAGCTGCTAATGTTTCAAAGGAAAATCTAAGGTTTGCTGATTCTTGAAGCCTGTAGTTAAGCTTCTCAAAGCCGATGACTACACCAGATTTATTTTTCATCAGGATAACTTCATCACCTGTTTCTTCGCAGATATATTCTTCATTAGGATCTCCAAACCACACGGTGAGAGTGTTTCCTAGTTTGTCGTAGTAGACTTTTACTTCTGCCATAGTTTTTAAGCCACAGTTTGATAGATTACAGGGCGGTAACGGGGCTTTGGAATGTTCTTGCTCTCTGCTTTTGCAGCTTCTAGCCATGCTGTTTTAGCAAGAATTACTTCATTAAGTGCTTGTTGTGGAGTTTCACCGATCGCTGAGCAATATTTCAAGTCAGGGATATCGGCAATGTAGGCTTCGTCTTCTTCGCTGTAAAAAATGTTGATGTGATAGTCTTTCATGGTTATTTTTCTACAAAAAGTTACGATGTCACCCAGTTTTCAAGTACAAGATCTTGAACTCGATTAAACTCTTTGGTGTTGTTGGTGACTAGAGTTAGGTTTAGGCTTAAGGCATGAGCCGCTATGAGCAAATCCATTGCACCGATGATTTTGCCCGATCGCTCTAGGGTTGCGCGGATGTTTCCGTAAATGGTTGCGGCTTGTTCGTCAAACTGGACAATTTCTAAGGGGATTAGGAATTGGTTAAGGGCGGCGCGATTGCGATCGGGAAATTGGCTTTTGGCGGCTCCATATTCTAGTTCGGCTACGGTGATGGATGAGATGCCGATGTCAAAGGGGGCGATGGTTTGAAATTTTTCTAAAACGTCTTGGGGCTTGCGTTTGATGATGTAAATGCAAGTATTGGTGTCGAGCATATATCTCATGAGAATAGCTCCTCTCTTTCTTGTAATGGAGGTTGTTCTCTAGTTTCCATAAAGTCATCGGAGAAGAGATCGAGGCTATTCCAGAGGGTTTGCCAAGGGTTATTTTTGGGAATGAGGATGATCGCGTTGCCGACTTTTTTGATATAGACTTCTTCGCCGACTAGTTGAAAGCCGTCTGGTAATATGGCTAGTTGTTCGTTGCCTTGCATCCTGAGTTTGGCTGTGTTCATGGGTTTGTCCTCCTAGTTGTATTCTAAGTTAATTCTTCTAAGCCAAGCTTTGACTTCATTTGTGAGTTGTTCACTGGTTTTTTCTCCTGTGAATGGGCGCATTTGGATTGACTCTGTTAGGCTTTGGCAGAGTTGGGCGATCGCCTCATTAGCACTTTTGCCATAAAGGGCGATCGCTAAGTTCTCGAAACTAGGCTCTAACTTTAGATTAAGTAATTCACGCTCTAAGCAAGAGACATCTTGAACTACTGGAATCCTGCGACCGATAGAGTTGAAAATTTTGTTGGTTAATTTCTTTGCGATTACATTAGGATCGCTTTCTTGTTCGAGATTACGGATATCGATAACTAAACAGCGTATTTCGGGATGGTCAGTATTGCGATCAAGTTCTTTTTGGATTGCATCAAAATCTATAAGTTGACTTTCTAAGGTTTGAATTTTGTTTGTGTTGTTTGAAGGGATGGTATCTGCAATTTCAGGATGGGTAGATGTGGGTTGATAATTCCATGCTTCATAAAACTCTGGATAACTCATATTTTGAGCGCAAAGCCAAATTAATCCATGATATCTTTGTTCAAATTCATATAAATCAGAATGTAATTTTTCCTTTTTGAGTGTATTCTTTCCGTTGTTGTGCAAGAAAGAAACTATAAACGATAAAACTTCAATACTAGAATAAGGAATAGTTTCTACTAAATATTCATACGAGTACCAAGAGTAGGTAGAAAAACAGATATGTGTAAATACATCCTCAAGAAGGATTTCAGTGGCTAACAAATTATTTGGATTAATAATTTTTAAGACTCTAGCTATACTAGCTTGAGTGGATATATAAATATGAAATATATTAGGTGGATATGAAATAAGCTTATCTTCAAAAAAAGATTCATATTTAGAAATATCATAGCCAAGTTTATTCAGACTAATAGCAGCTTGACTACTTCCCCAATCGCTATGCTCTGGATGTATTTTTTCAATAATATTTTCTAGTGTCTGTATAACTTGTTGATCTGCAATACCAATAACCCCAAAAGCTTCGGCTATATGATAAATAATTAAATCTTCATCACCATTACAAATTAAAGACGATGCAAGTTTAACTAATTTAGATAAAATACCTGTTGAAACGATCTCTTTATGGTTAATATTATTAAAATCAACTATATGTTCTATACATTTTCTAACGATCTCAAAATCGTTTGAATCAAGCAGTTTACTGAGAGCTATAGATGCTTCTAATGAAGACTCAGAAGCACGCAATAATAAATTAACATAAGAATAAATAGCATTCTCTTTCTGTAGTTCTTGAGCAAATTTAAGCCATCTACTAGCTTCCTCCCTAATCATTTCTGGATTGATTTCAGCTAAAGCATATAAACCATCCCAGTGAGTACTACGATCATTAGCTTGAGTAAGCATAATTATTTCACTCAGTATTATTGTCATTTTCTCATGATATCCCTGAATTTCTGAGATATTTTTAATGGTAGTAAATGACATAACAATTTTGTAATCATTAAAACCTTTTTCTCGAAAGTACTGTATAGTTTTATAGAAAACAGATAATACTGAATTCAAGTTTTCTTTATTCGTTTTGATTAGAGTATCAATACATCTCCAAACCTGAAAGTAATTGGCTTCTATGTAATATTCATTTACTAGGTTTACAAGGCTAGATATAGCTGTAGAAGATGTGGGACAAATTTCTAGCAATAAGGATGTTAGACAACGTATTTCTTCTATGTCATTACACTCATTTATTCTCTTTTCAAGAATAAGCTTGACCAAATATAAATTTGTCTGCTTTAAACTGTCTTTAGCAGCTTCATGAATATTAGCAGAGAAATAAGATAAATATATCTCTACAGTCTTCTCAATAATAGTTTCTGAAAGTTCACATAATCCAATTTCTGCAACGCAAATAGTAGCTATAAAATGTGCTCGATAACTATAAATTCTTTCAGGATTTATTAAGTCATCAAAATTAGATAAAGCGTATATAAAATCTGATGCTATATCTATATTCCCCGATTTAAGTTGATTCCCAAACCATAAAATTATTGTTTCTATCCACTGAGTTTGAAAAACTCGATATATACCATTCTCTAAATTGTATATATCATGATGCAAAAAGAACTTCCAACTAGGGATCGCTAAAGCTGCAAAATACTCTTGAAAGGAAGCATGATAAAAAGCATAAACTTCTTGCTCTTGTTCATCACGCTCGATCAAAGTTAACCAACCAACATCACTAGCCAACTTAAACAAGAAATCGCCCATCTCCTTAACCGCTAAACTACGCGACAGCCGAAAACCTGCATCACCATCAATACCAGCGATCGCTAATTTCCCTAATGCGAGATGTAATTCATTCCGAAATGTATCCTGAGCAAGTAAAGGCTCAACAACAATATTAGGCTTCCACTCATTCCATTCATAAAAACAAGGAACGAATCGATCATACAGTCCTGCCTTAGTTTCTGGTAGATCTGTATTAGGATTGAGATAAAAAGCCTGACACAACAAAGCCAACCGCAAAGGATGCCTTACCATATCTCGAATGCGATCACGATTAAGTTCCTTGAGCTTAGCTTGCAAAATTGGCGCACTTTCGGGACGTTCTACTTTTATAAACCACTCACAAATAAATTTATCTACATCATCCTGTGAGAACTCCCCCATCCTGAAAGTCTCAAAATTTGATAACCCATTCAGATTTACATCCCAAACATTCAAACGGCAAGTTAGCACGACCTTTGACTGTTCGACAACCTTCCCGATCTCGCTCTCAATTCTAACCAAAGCATTAGCCGAAGATTTGGATTGCATCTCATCCAATCCATCTAGCAGCAACCAAACTTTTCCCAACTTAAACTGTTCATGTAGATCATCCTTTTGCTCTTCAGTTGCCCTACCTTTACGCAAACCTAATGCTCTAGGTAGCCAAGATTCATAGATATCGTCATACAAAGACTTATCTTGCAAATCAGCCAAACTAATAAAAATTGTTAGCTGTCCCTGTTGATGCAATTTCTCCGCGATTGTCGCCAATAAAGTCGTTTTACCTGCCCCTGCTTCACCAGCGATCGCAATATGTTTATTTATACCCTGTCTTTGCGTAAGTGATTCTAAAAAATCATCGTGCTTAAATGTTCTCTCGATCTCGTAAGTAGCCTCTTTGCTCTCTTTGTCTGGCTTCGAGCTACCATCATTACGCGATCGCTCTTCTTTTTTAAGCAAATCAAGAGCTACATATACATTCACCTCCGCCCCAACCTGTGTAGCTTTACGCCTTAAACTATCCCGTTGTTTTTGCAAAAGCATCACACCACAAATTTCATGCCAAGAAAAAAGCGACTTATCTTTTTGAGATTGAGACTCTACATATATTGCTAGGATCTCCCCTTTTTTTGTTGCCGACTCAATAGCTTTTTTCTGGGCGCAGCGATCATTAGGAATTGCAGACAATAATTTCTCGATACTATCTAATGCGCGATAAGTATAATCAAAACTAAACTTATCAGTTTGGGTATGTCCAAAAGCATTACCTCTAACTCCGATTAATTCACTAATATAGTTTTGAATTTCAAACGACAGACTTTTAGCGAAAGACTTAGAAAATGTATCTCTCCATTGCTTCTGAACTAATGTTAAAACGCCTAAAGGATCTTCCCAATTAATATCATTACCTTTAAAAAAGTAATCTTTGTAATAGTTTTTTAATAATTCAGGTTTTATTGTTGATACCCAATTCTTTCCATACTTGTTTTCCATAGTGAACTTCACAAACGGAACAAGTCCCCCTAGCAAAATTGTCTCAATCGCGTACCTACACTCTTTTTTAAATAACTCATTCACTGTAAAATCGCCCCGTTTTGCTAGTGTTTTTAACCCAATAACTCAGATATATATCTAAATTCGCCTTGAAAAATGCACAACATCGCCATTTTCAATATCCTGCATCGCCTCTTGAAAATCTTCTTTAAAATTAGGAATGCTCAACAACTCTTCTGTTGCATCATTGCTTTCTCTTTTATCGAGATAAGCCATAAAGTCAGCCGCCACCCGTAACCTCTCAGGTGACAACCTTTGTAAAATCGCCTCAATTTTTTGGATAGTATAGAGATTTTCAGCAACAGCTTCCATGTGAATCACCCGAAAAATATACTGCAAACATTTTACAAGAAATTTAGCTAATTCGGTTTAACCGTCACCGTTAATTTTAACCCCAAACTATCCAACCACGCCGCCAACTCATACACCGCTTGACTTTTATCACTTGCGCCAAAATCTTTCACCCATTTGCGATCGCCCTCACCACCCAACGCGATCGCCACATCATAAAGCGCCGAAGCTAACAAGTCAATCATCCCTAATCTTTCATGGCGTATTTAGGATCTCGATAACTTTAGCGATCGCTTGATTAGTCTTGATAGATTTGAGATGTCCAGCAATGGATAAAATAATAGACTGATCGGCGGTAAATATACGATTAGGTCTGATGTTGCTGGGTTTGTTTAAGCTTCCTGTCTCAAAGTCGTTGTTGTTGATGGCTACTGCATAGACATCGATAAGATTTTGACTAGTAATCTGACATAAGATTAGATCTTCACCTCGTAAATTTGCAATTACCAAGGCTGGGCGGCGTTTGCTTTGTGATAGGTCAGAGAATGGGAAAGGGACAATCACGATATCTCCTTTTACAAATCTTGCCATGCTTCGTCTTCCTCTGGACTAAGCCAGTCTTTTGCTAAGGATGATTCGCTCATCATGGTAATTTCTAGTTTCTCTTGTTGATACTGAGATTTGAGGGATAGCAAAAATTCTAGTACTTGTTCTAATAATGGCTCAGGTACTTGTTCGATTTCATGGGCGATCGCTTCTTTGGTATTCATTTTATTTCTCCTGTCTTACATTCAGTTCAGATAGCCAAGCATTGATTTCAGTGATGAGTTTTTGGGAGCTTTTTTCTCCTATGAATGGGTAAATTTGGATTGAATCTGTTAGGCTTTGGCAGAGTTGGGCGATCGCCTCATTAGCACTTTTGCCATAAAGGGCGATCGCTAATTCAGCTATCTATTTAAACTCCATAGAGCTTATTCACCATTTCATCTAGCTCCTCATAGGTATCTCGAATATTTTCTATTTTTTGTCTGATTTCTGCTGTCAGGCGATCGCATTCAGCAAATATTCTCTGAATATCTGCATCAGTTTTTGGAATTTTTCCGTCAGTTAGCAGACTTTGCCAAGTTCGTCCTCGACTTTCAAATTGAGGCAAATACTGTTTTAGATATTCTAAAACTAATGGACTGTCGGACTGTAAAAGCTCGGAGTTACGCCCAATGATTAGCTTGTCATCTTTGATTTTGACTTTGGTGATTTGTTCGTTGCGATCGCCAATCACCTCAAATCTCTGGGGTTCAGCATTCAAAAAATTCCAACTACTAGGATTAATTTGTGCTAACAGACGCAGAAAATCTACTTCTATTTTTGGTTCATTGCGATCGTATTTAAAATCAATTCGATACCCTAGATTTCTCCAATTATAAATCTCCCAATTCCATGTAATCAGATTATCAACTCGTTCTATAAAAGCTTGCTGTTTTCTGAGAGAGAGTTCCTTAATAGGAATCTTGCGTAAATCATCGGAAAATATATCATCCCTTGTTCCGCTACTAATTGATCTTAGGAAAGACTGACCGAGAGTAGAGTTTAATATTGATGTTATATATTGCAGAGAAAATTTCTTAGATTTATCACTATTAGCCTCAACCAAATCTTGTGATACAGATCTGTTGTTAACATTTTTAAGCTTAAACCAAGGAACTAAAATCCTTACACTCTCACTATTATATATTCCTGACTCAGCAATTGTAATTCCACTAGTTTTACCAACAACAATATGAACTTGAGAAAAAAGCTCTGGAAATGTAGGTCTTCTTATTTTTGAGGGTGCGCGTAAATTTTCTCCATACTCTAAGTATCTAATCCTGTTAATCTGATATATTCCTATGTCTTTACCTTCAATATATCTAACTGGATGTGATTGATCTTGAGTATCAGATATCAAATCATCTTTGGTAAATTCACTTGGATATTTTTTATCATGACTAGCAAGATTCATACCTTCGCTAATATAAACAATCTCATCAAGAAATATTGTTTGAGAAAAATCAATATCAATACTTTTTTGCCTGAAGATTGCTTCACCTAATTCTAATTGATTAGCTTGATCTTGATTTGAAAAGGCGTTTAGATTTTCTCCATCTCTATGCCAAAATCTTGCTAAATTACTTTCAGGAGTTGGCAATTTATTCTCAGCAACAAAGATTATATTATTAACCGCAGCATCAGAGAATAGACGTACACTTTCAAAAAAGTCTATTTGCATAAATGTCATGCCTCGACATAACATTTCACGAGATTTTTCGGCATAAGGGGCATTTTCATAAGCGTTAGAGGTAATAATTGCCAATCTACCACTTTCTGATTTTAATAATCGCTTACTCATCTCAATAAATGGAATAAATAAATCCCACTTTTTGTAAAGAGTTTCAAATCTACCTTGAGAAACTATTGCCTGTCTATAGACGAGTTGATCTGGCTCTTCTGCACGTACATAGGGAGGATTACCAACTACAAAATCAAAGCCATCGGCAAATTTTTCTGTGCGATTTTTGATTTGAGAGACAGTAGAAAGTTCTTGATCGAGAAGGGGATTAAGGAGCGTGGAACGGATATTTTCTGATTGCGGTAGCAAAAGTGAATCGGTATTGTAGACATTAAATCTATCAATAGTGCATTCTCTCAGGTTGCCTGTTTCTTTAACTTGTTTAAGAAGATCGATCACCTGAATTAAAAGATTTGTTTCCGCAAGATAACAAGCAAAAGGGTTGATATCCATGCAAAACAGAGAGTTTTTCACTTGCTGAATAATCAAAGGCACACTACCAATAGGAATGTTGCCTGTTTTAGTTCTATAGGTATTAATTAATCTTCGCGCCGCATGGACTAAAAAGCTACCCGATCCACCCGCAAGATCTATCAAAGTTTTATCGCGAATATCTGGATTGTCAGAGGTATAGCCAATACCATCTAGCATATATTCCACAACCTTTCTAGGTGTGAAATAACGTCCTTGTTCATGTTTACCCTCAGTCACATAGCGCCCATAGACCATGCCAATAATATCGCTGTCGATCGCCTGTAAATTAAACCGATTCAGAATATGTAAAACCCTAATCAAAGTATTAGGATTCATGTGATACCAGTTAAATAAATCCTCATTACTAAAGAAATGAGCATAAATACTCTGTGCCGAACGATAGGACATCTCTAATAGATAATCCATTGACATACCTTGGGCAAAGTCTAAATATTCAGGCTCAACTACTTCTTTCCATTTTTTAAAGCCACCATCAGAAAATTTGCGATTAATCAGTCCTTTATCTTCGCAAATCCGTACCATCAAAAGCCGAATTACATATACATAGGCAGTTTGACGCGCAAATTCCGCTTTTAATTTTTCTTCGTCCGCATCTTGAAATATAGTTTTAGTAACCAAATCTTTCCAAGATTGAAAGAATTGCTGAGTCTTAATAGCGCGATCATGCTTAATGCTTTGCCTTGCTTTCCACGCTTGCCAGCTAACCACTATATCTTGGTATTCTTGCAGCTTCTCTTTTAGTTTGGCATCTAGTTTAGTGATTTTAATCTGAGGTTTAATCTTAATCCCTAATTCTTTTTGCTTAGATTCCGAGATAGGCGATAGTATATCTAATTGTTCACCCTTGGGAGCATTATTATTTTTCTTAGGCTGAGCATCGCGCCTCTGTTCTGCCTTTTTCAAACGCATTAAAAACTGATCGGCTAGTTGCCGAATTGTGCCACCTAAGTTTTGGGCATAGTCCAGCAATTTCTCATCTGCCCAAGAATAATCATCAACCTCACTTAAACCCGATACACGCAAATAGTTGAGAATCTGCTTGCGTAAGTCCGTAATTATTCTAGGCTCAGTCGGTACATCATCGGGATCTGACCCATTTGGTAAATACTTAGCTTGGGTATATTCTACATATTCTTGCAAAAGCAAATCTAATTGATATAAAACATCTTCCTCAAGCAATCCAATTCCCCGTTTCAATTCTTCAATCAATAATTCATCAAAATTAGGATTATTTGCTTGGGAATAAGCAGTCTGTTCCCATTCGCTAGGTGATTTACCAATCTCTCGAATTAAGACATCTATTCCCTCGAAATTTTGCCGATGAAACCGCCGATATAGCCCTTTGAGAGATTGCTGTTGCTCAGGTATTAAGGCTTCTAAGCCTGTTTGAGAATTAGAAAATAGGTTCTGTCCTTGGTAGGTTTCAATAATTTGCTGAATATCTAAATATAAAACAGGAATTGGTGAACTAGGATTAGATAAATCCCATCCTAAAAGCGATCGCCCATTGCAAACCAGTCCCAGTCCATAACCACGACTAGGCGCATAACTTACCAACTGCTGCAATGGTTCGGGCTTACTAAAGTCATAAGCAGTATGTTTATCTTCAACTAAAAAACATCGGTAATCATCCGATAACTTTACCTGAAAGTCAGGACGAGAACTATCCTTAGTCCCACCTGTTTGATTTTTCGTAATCTCGCCAGACTCAAAACCCAAGGCTAACAACAAGGGCAAAACAATTTTGGTATCGACAATATTATCTTCATCATTAGTCTGCGGCTCTGCAACATATTCTAAGTAAGTCTTACCCTCATAAAAATTATTGCTGGTAAAAACTTCAAAAAAATTAGATGCAAAATCTTCAAACGTATTCATGCTGCTTTGTGTGTTGAGTTGATTTTATTTAACCGTTACAGTCAATTGTAGCCCCAAACTATCCAACCACGCCGCCAAGTCATATACCGCTTGACTTTTATCACTTGTGCCAAAATCTTTCACCCATTGCCGATTGCCATCATTACCCAATGCCGATGCAACATCATCAAGTGCCGCAGCCAACAACTCAGGCTCAGGATCGGGTTCTTCCAAAATCGCCGTGAGATACCCCAGCCGCATCTTCAGGATCTTGGAATGACTCAATCAAATAATCTCGAAAACTTCTACTAGACGGATAATCAGTACTTTCCATAATTTCTCAAAATCCCTAAAATAGTTTCAAGTAAAAGACATCTCACGATGTTTAATCAATGTCTCCACTGGCAAAGCACTACGCAAATGCTGCCAAGGTAGAACTTGCTGCACATCCCAATCCTCATGAACATACCAAGCTAGAGGCGGCAACTGTCCGCGTAATTCCTTAAAGGCGCGTTTATAGGAACCATCGCTCGGTACATCCCCATCGCTATAGCTACAGGCTAGACGCAATAACTTAGTCAGGCGGCGATCGCCTCTCGAAATCAGCGCTTGCACCAGCGAATCTTTGTAGCTTTCAGGGCGAAAATCAATTCCCTTGGGTAATAACTTCTTACGGAAGTATTGCATCTTCTTTTCGGCGGAAGTGCTGACTCCCTGCCATTGCCAAGGCGTATGGGATTTGGGGACAAAGGTACTGCAACCAAAGGTAATCTTTAATTTTGGCGCGATTTTGCGAAGGGAAATTAGCATCTCAATGGTTTGCTCAATATCATCATCATTTTCCATCGGCACTCCCGCCATACCGTAAAGTTTTAAGGACTTCAAACCACCCGCCTGAGCATTAATTGCTGCTTGTTGGATTTCATCATTATGCAATTTCTTATTAATGATTTCGCGTAACCGTTCGGAACCACTTTCGATCGCAATCGTAACGGAGCGACTATCGCGAGTAGAGAGAATTCTGGCTAATTTTTCGGTAAGGGTATTAGTACGCACCGAGGCGAGACTGAGGTGGACATCATCAAACTGCGGCTGCGCGAGATAGTCTAGTAAGGTATCAAATTCTGGATGTTGGGTAATCGATGCACCGAGCAAACCTAGACGTTTAGTAACTTCTAATCCTTTGGCGATCGCAGGGATTAAACTGGATTCTAAACTTGCCGTTCTAAAGGGAAGTGTTAAATAACTCGCTAAACAGAAGCGACACATCTCTGGACAACTCCGCACCACTTCCACCATAAAAATGCTTTCCCATGCTGCTTTCTCTGTAACGACCGTTGAAGCTGACAGCACATTCCCTTTATAGGTTTGTTTATGGATGATGGCAGGAATATCAGAATCGATCGGTTGGATAGATGCAATCGCACCATCTGCTGACTCATAGGTAACTTCATAGAACTGCGGAATATAAATTCCATCTAGTTTTGCTAAATGGCGTAACTTCACTTCACGACTAGCATGGCGCACTTCTTGATAAGCCTTGAGGAAATCCCCAATTAATTCTTCACCATCACCAAGCAGCACAATATCAAACCATGCTGCAAAGGGTTCAGGATTGGCGGTTAATACAGGACCTCCACCAAATACTAAGGGATGCTCATCACGGCGATCGCAGGTATCGATCGGAATTTCAAATTTTTTCAACGCTGCCAAAATATTGACGTAATCCAGTTCCCACGAAAAAGAGAATCCTAATATTTCAATTTTGCGCGGCAAATTCTCATGGGCATCGGTAAACCAACGACTGACATTAATCTGCGATCGCGTGGCTAAGTTTGCCCAAACGCCTTGATAGCCTAGGCTAGTAATGCCTACGGTGTAGGTATTGGGGAAAGCAAACACAATATTTACCGCATCATGATCGGGTGTAGCGGGGTCAAAGAGTAAATATTCGGACTGAAAGTAGGATTGATTCAAGGTTTCGGCAATAGATCGCAGTATCGCTATTATGCCAGTAATTTCTATGCTTCTTTTATGATTCAGAGGTCACTTTTACTCTGCTTTCCTATGAAATTATAGCTATTGCCATTTTCGTTAGGACACAAAACCCAAATAGTGAGAGGCGGCGCGTAGCGCCGCCTCTCACTATTTGGGTTTACAAGTGACTACGACTATAAAATTTAAATTGCCACGCCGATCGCCATGAATCGTAAATTAACTTGAATTATCGGTAGATTTAGCGATCGCAAGGCTTAAAATCTGGATAAACTTACATATAAATTTGATATGGTGAGTTTGAGCTTACCGCAGGGCGAGTTTAAACTTGGCATAGCTTCTCAGGAATGGAGAAAAGATCATGGCGATCGCCTCAATAAATCCTGTCACGGGAGAAGTGTTAAAGACTTTTACACCTTTGACAGATCAGGAACTTGAACAAAAGTTAGCCCTTGCTGATCGCACCTTTGCGACTTACAAACAAACCAGTTTGAGTGATCGCAGCCAATGGATGTACCAAGCGGCTGATATTCTCGAAGCCAAAAAAACAGAATTCGGGATCATCATCACCCTTGAAATGGGGAAAACCCTAAAAAGTGCGATCGCAGAAGTTGAGAAATGTGCAAATCTTTGCCGTTTTTATGCAGAACATGCGCCCTGCTTTTTAGCTGATACCCCTGTCCAAACCGATGCTAGTCGGACGCTGATTCGCTATCAACCTCTAGGCATTATTCTCGCCGTCATGCCTTGGAACTTTCCCTTTTGGCAGGTGTTCCGCTTTGCCGTGCCTGCGCTGATGGCGGGAAATGTGGGGCTATTGAAACACGCCTCGAATGTGCCGCAATGTGCCTTAGCGATCGCCGAAGTTTTCCATGCGGCGGGAGTGCCTGAAGGCGCATTTCAAACTCTATTGATTGGAGCCGATCGCGTCGCCAATTTAGTTGCCGACAGTCGGGTAAAAGCCGCCACCTTAACGGGTAGTGAACCTGCGGGGCAGAGTCTGGCGGCGATCGCAGGGCATCATCTCAAAAAAGTCGTATTGGAACTGGGAGGCAGCGATCCGTTTATTGTGCTTAAAAGTGCGGATTTAGATGTGGCAGTCAGTACCGCCGTGACAGCGCGGGTGATGAATAATGGTCAGACCTGTATTGCTGCTAAGCGCTTTATTCTCGAAGAGGCGATCGCCGATCAATTTATCCAAAAATTTGTCGAAAAATTTAGAGCTTTAAAAATTGGCGATCCGATGCAACCTGATACCGATATTGGTCCCCTGGCTACCCCACAAATTTTAAAGGAACTGGAAGCACAGGTCAAAGCTACGGTGGATCTGGGGGCAAAGGTGTTAGTGGGTGGCTATCGACTCAAAGAGAATGGAAATTTTTACGCACCGACGATTCTTGCCGAAATCCCCCTCGGTGCGCCCCCTTACCAAGAAGAGTTTTTTGGCCCCGTTGCCTCTGTGTTTCGCGTAAAAACTATTGATGAGGCGATCGCCCTTGCTAATAGCACTAGTTTTGGCTTGGGCGCAAGCTTTTGGAGTAATGATGCCGAGGAAATCGAACAGGCGATCGAACAAATTGATGCGGGCGCAGTCTTTGTGAATGGTATGGTCAAGTCCGATCCGCGTATTCCCTTTGGTGGGATCAAGCGATCGGGCTTTGGTCGTGAGCTTGGCATTGAAGGTATTCGCGAATTTATGAATATCAAAACTATTTGGATAAAGGACGCGAAGTAGAAAAAGAATCTAATAGTGGCGCGGCGAAGCCGCGCCACTATTAATTAAGGCTGTACGATTTCAAACCCTATTTGTGAGGAAGCTATGAACACCGCAGAACTATTAGTCAAATGCCTCGAAAACGAGGGAGTGGAATATATTTTCGGACTACCTGGGGAAGAAAATATGGCAATTCTCAATGCCCTTGAGAACTCATCGATTAAGTTTATTACCACTCGCCACGAACAGGGTGCAGCTTTTATGGCAGATGTCTATGGTCGTCTCACTGGTAAACCGGGGGTATGCCTATCGACGCTAGGACCAGGAGCAACCAATTTAATGACGGGGGTTGCCGATGCCAATTTGGACTGTGCGCCCTTGATTGCGATTACAGGACAGGTGGGGACAGACAGAATGCACATCAATTCCCATCAATATCTCGATTTAGTTGCCATGTTTGCGCCCGTAACTAAATGGAACGCCCAAATTGTGCGTCCGAGTATTACCCCCGAAATTGTTCGTAAAGCTTTTAAGATTGCTAAGTCAGAGAATCAGGGGGCGGTGCATATCGATCTACCTGAGAATATTGCGGATATGGAAGTCGAGGAACAGCCCTTAGCTATTAGAGGCGATCGCAATTCCATGTATGCTTCCTATCGCAGTCTTTCAGATGCATCTTTATTGATTGCGAATGCTAAAAACCCTTTGATTTTGGTAGGAAATGGCGCAATTCGTTCCCATGCCAGCCAAGCTTTGACAGATTTTGCTACCCGCCTCAATATTCCTGTCACTAATACCTTTATGGGTAAAGGGGTTATTCCCTATCGCCATCCTCTCGCGCTGTGGTCAATTGGTCTACAGCAAAGAGATGTGATTAATTGTGCTTTTGATGAAACAGATTTGGTAATTGCTGTTGGTTACGATCTGATTGAATATTCACCGAAAAAATGGAATTCTAAAGGCTCAATTCCGATTATTCATATTGCCGAATTACCTGCGGAAGTAGATAGTAGTTATATGCCGCAGGTCGAAATTGTCGGCGATATTTCCGACTCATTACTAGAGATTATGCGTCGTTGCGATCGCGCAGGAATGTCTGAACCCCATGCGATCGCCTTGCGCCCTCAAGTTCTCAGCATCTATGAGCAGTACGCCCATGATGAGGGCTTTCCGATTAAGCCGCAAAAGATGATCTATGATCTACGGCAAGTTATGGCAGCCGAAGATATCGTGATTTCCGATGTGGGCGCACATAAAATGTGGATGGCAAGACATTACCACTGCGATCGCCCCAATACCTGCATTATTTCCAATGGATTTGCAGCGATGGGTATCGCCATTCCTGGGGCGATCTCTGCCAAGCTAGTAAATCCCGATCGCAAAATTGTCGCGGTGACGGGTGATGGCGGCTTCATGATGAATATGCAGGAACTAGAAACGGCTGTACGCATTGGCACTCCTTTTGTGACATTAATCTTTAATGACGGAGGTTATGGACTAATTGAATGGAAGCAACAAATCCATTATGGCAGGTCAGCGTTTACTAAATTTGGTAATCCTGATTTTGTGAAGCTTGCCGAAAGCATGGGACTCAAGGGCTATCGGGTGACTGCGGCAAGGGATCTAATCCCAACCCTCAAAGAAGCCCTTGAACAAAATGTTCCTGCGGTGATCGATTGCCCCGTTGATTATCGAGAAAATATGCTCTTCTCGCGCAAAGTCGGTGAATTATCTTGTCCACTCTAAAAAGAAAGAGGTCGCGATGCGACCTCTTTCTTTTTTGTATGGCGCTTTTCAGTTGAGTGTGACAAAAAAATGTAGTGGCAATTCATGAATTGCCACTACATTTTTTAGGCGGTCATTTGAAAACCTCTATAACAAGGGGCTGAAGCCCCTTGTTATTCGCAAATAATTACAAATCTTTAGCGGATTGGTAATATACTTCGTTACCTGAATCAGGCACAAAAATACATTCCTTTTGAGAAGTAAAGAAAGCTTTCCAAATTGGCACATTGGAAACTCGGTAATATTTACCTAAAACTGGCTTAATCGCTTCCGTTGCGGTTTTGAGATGATAATGAGGAATCCCGATAAAAATATGGTGAGCGACATGAGTACCGATATTGTGATGAATATCGTTGAAGATTCCATAATCACGATCAATGGTGGATAAAGCCCCTTTCAAGAAATACCAATCTTTACCACGATACCAAGGAATATCAGCTTCGGTGTGATGTAAGTAGGTAACTAGATCGAGCCATACTACAAAAATGAGATAAGGAACGATATAGAACTTAAAGAGAAATAGGAATCCATAGGTAAAACCTAGCCAACCCAAAAAGCCCACCATTGCTAACCAAAGGCTGGTGCTGGTGATAATGTCTTGGGTTTCCGATTTACGGAAAAGATCATTATTGGGCATAAAGTGGGAAGCGGCAGGACGGGCAGGCGATCGCTTGAATAGGTAAAGAGGATAAGCCAACAACAGCACATCAAAGCGGATTAACTTACCTAACCAATCCATCTCTTTATATTGAGTTTCGGTTACAGGATACCAACTTTCATCGGTGTCAATATTGCCTGTGTTTTGGTGATGAGTACGGTGACTGATGCGCCAGCCGTGATAGGGAACCAAAATGGGAATATGGGTCAGATGACCAATGAGATTATTGAGCCATTTTAAACGAGAAAAAGAACCATGTCCGCAGTCATGCCCGACCACAAAGAAAGCCCAAAACATTGTCCCCGTTGCCAACCAAAAAATAGGATAAAACCACCAAGCATCTAAATAGGCCGCAGTGGCATATAAACCGACAATAATCGCAGTATCAGCAAAAAAATAGGCGAGCGATCGCCATACATTAGGAGTAAAACATTCAGCAGGAATAGCGGCTTTTACATCCTGAAAGGTAAATGGAAGTTCAGTTTGTGATGTAGAAGAAGTATCCGTAAGCGGATTTTCGAGATTGATCCGATGAATAGTCGAAGACGACACGTATTATTTCCCTGTTGTTAAGAAAAATTAAGTTATTTTTTTATCTTACCAGCAACTTGGCTTCTTCCTCAAATCCAAAGTTTTTTAATAAAAAAGCCCAACGATCGCCCTTTACATGGATATAAGCTTGCATTTGCGCGATCGCACTTTGATCGCCAAGGACTTGTTTTAGCTTTTGTGATTGAGGTAAATCAGAAGTTTTATGACGAATTTCATAATCAAAAGGTGTATGCCAAACCAGATCTCCCGCCCGATGTAATAAACCTAAAGCGATCGCCGCATCGGGATGTAATTTAGACACTTCCGCAAAATTACCTTGGCGCGGTAGCTTTGGTAAAAGCGCCTGCGCCTGTTGTTGGAGCTTTTGCTGTTGCTGCAAGAAAAAATTTACCCTTTGGCGATCGCTATCATCTAATAATCCCGTCGGCTCACTCACCAACATTAAAGCCTCCGCAGGCTTTTCATCCCGCCCCGCCCGCCCAATTTCTTGGATATATTCCGAAAGCGTCAAAGGTGGATGAAAATGCAACACCCATCGGGTGTCGGGCTTATTAATTCCCAGCCCAAAAGCCGAAGTGCAGATCACAAAGGGATATTGATTACTAAGCCATTGCTGCTCGATCTGCCGCCGCTCTTGGGGTGGTAAACCCGCATGATAGGCCGCAGTTTGAAAGGAATTTTCTTGCAACCATGAGGCTAAAGTCTCCGCATCGCGACGACTACGCACATAAATTAAGCCCGACTGTCCCTTGCGATCGCGAATAAATTTTAAAGTCCGCGATTTGCGCCCTGCGGGTGTCCATGCAATTTCCACCTTGAGGCTCAGATGGGGACGATGGGGGCTAGTTCTGACAATGTGGGGTTTTTCTAATTGTAAACAAGCTTGCAATTCCGCAGTCGTATCGCGATCGGCGGTTGCCGTAAACGCCGCCAGAGCGATGCGCGGATGATCATCAGGCTTCTGCTGCATCAAAGCCGATCGCACTGCCCCCAAACGCCGATAGCTCGGACGAAAGGAATCCCCCCACTGCACCAAACAATGGGCTTCATCGAGCATTAATCCTGTGATTTTTAAATTGCGATCGCTCAGCTTTTCCCAGACAGGTTGGCTTAATAATGTCTCTGGAGAAACGTAAAGTAAACGAGTATTACGGAGATTTCGTAATACCTCCCGCCGTTCTATTTGTGATAGGTTGCTATGCAAAGCCGCCGCAGGTAAGTTTCTAGCTTGCAAATCCCTCACCTGATCTTCCATTAGCGCTAACAAAGGAGAAATCACCAAAGTTAAACCTTCATTGAGGATCGCTGGCAACTGAAAACAAATAGACTTGCCGCCACCTGTAGCCATAATTGCCAAACTATCTTGACCTTGGAGCAGGCTAGATACCACCTCGCGCTGAGATTCTCGCAAATCTGCATATCCCCAAATCCTTTGAAATGTTTGCTGAACTGCTGTCCATTCTTTTCTGGTTTCGCTCATTGGTCATTGCCATGCAGATGTTAATAGTCAAGCTAAAATTTATTACTGAATATTACAGCTATAGTGCTTTGCGCTTTCTTAAGACCCAGATAAATTTTCAAAAAGTTTGCTCCGCAAGCTTTTTGAAAATTTATCTGTAATACTCAAAACCTAAATAGGCTGTATATTGCTACATTGTAGAAAATTGGGCTAAGGTAGTTACTAAAGCAATAAATAGTGAATCTACATGTAGCGCTTTTTTAGCGTATGAGGTATAAAGTTTGTATTTCCATCTTTGATGAGAATGCCAACCCCTGCTTTAGCAGAGTAAAAAATACTATTATCAATTTCAAGACTCAGTATTCAGAGCTAGTTGTAAAGGGAAATTATTCAGGTGAGAGCAAAAGAGTCATCTACTCTTGAAAGGAAAGATATACTTCATCACGTGCTTACGGTTGAAGATCCCAAAGGATTTCGTAATTTTCTCTTGCAAAACACTACTTATTCCCTAGGTCGCAGTCTAGATAATTTGATTGTGCTACGTTCAAATCTTGTGTCTCGTCAACATGCCACGTTATTAGCTATATCGGAACCGACTAGAACCTCACATCTTTTTCGGATTATCGATGGGAATCTTGATGGTGTCCGCAGCACTAATGGCGTTCTCATTAATGGAAAAAAACGATTTTCTCATATACTATCCCATGGTGATGAAATTCTATTTAGTAAAGATACTAAAGCCATATATCAAGTTATTACTTCCGTTTTGAGTAACCCTAAGAACAAAGCCTCTAAAAATAAAAATTCTAATGATACGCTGATCTTAGTCAATAGTCATTCATCAGATTCCATAACAGCTAGTAACTCTTCACCATTGCTCTCGATATCTGATGATGATATATCGGCTCATGTTCGTGAAACTATTAATCAATTCCTGTCATCTCCAGAGCTTAATCCTCAACCAGTTATTGATTTGAACTTAATAGGACAAATCTTATATCTTAATCCTGCGACTTTACATCAATTTCCAGACATAGAAGATATACAGATGGAGCATCCTTTGCTAAAAAATTTGCTGTCTCAACTAATTCCCTTAGTTACGCCTACGCGCAATTTTTTTGTGCGGGAGATTGAGTTTAATGACAAAGTGTTTGAAGAAATCATTCATTTTATGCCTTGGGATGAAGTGATTCGGATTCATGTATCTGACATTACTTCGCAGAAGCAAGCTGAAGCAATTATTTTCTATCAAATTCATCATGATTCTCTAACTGGCTTACCTAATCGTAAATATCTTCACCAATATTTAATTGAATTTGTAGAAACATTAGAAGATAAAAATCAGAGGTTTGCAGTTTTATTTCTTGATATCGATCGCTTTAAATTAATCAATGATTCTTTAGGTCATTCTATTGGTGATTTATTACTTCAATCCGTTGGCGATCGCCTAAAAACTCTGTTGCGAAAAGGGGACTTATTAGTACGCTGGGGTGGAGATGAATTTGCGATTATTGCCAAAGCAATTACTTCTACAGATATTGTTGTTCAAATCGCAGAATCAATGATTCAAGCTTTAGCTTTACCTTTTAACTGCGGCGAACATGAGTTACATGTTACGACGAGTATTGGTGCAAGTATTTATCCAGAGCATAATACTGATGTGGAAGGATTAATTCGTAATGCAGATATGGCAATGTATCGCGCTAAAGTTGGAGGGCGGAATAGTTTTCAATTTTATGTGCCGAATATGCAGGAACAAAGTTTTCAAAAATTATTAATGGAAAATAATTTGCGAAGAGCTTTGGAGAATGAAGAATTAGAAGCATATTATCAACCACAAATTGATTTAAGTACAAATAAAATTGTTGGCTTAGAAGTTTTATTACGATGGAAACACGTTACTTTAGGGTCTATTTCACCGAGTAAGTTTATTCCCCTAGCCGAAGAAACGGGTTTAATTATTGATATTGGTAATTGGGTATTAAAAAATGCTTGCTTACAGGCGATCGCATGGCAAAAAATGGGGCTACCGCCTATTCAAGTTGGCGTAAATTTATCGATTAAACAATTACAGGAAAAAGATTTTCTAGCCTCTTTGAAAAAAGTTTTAGATGAGACAAATTTCGATCCACATTATCTAGAGCTAGAAATCACTGAGGGCATCATGATGGATAATGTTGCAGAGAAGATTGTCTTGCTCAATCAATTTCGGCAGATGGGTATTCAGCTATCAATTGATGATTTTGGTACTGGCTATTCGGCTCTAAGTTATCTGAAAAATTTACCAATTGATACACTTAAAATTGATCGCACATTTATCGAATATATTAGTCATAATGATCAAGATCGAGCAATTGTTGCTTCATTAATTAACCTATCCCATAGTCTTAATTTAATCGTGATTGCTGAAGGGGTAGAAACTCAAGAACAAGTAGATTTGTTGCGATCGCTGGGTTGCGATCGCATTCAGGGTTATTTCTTTCATAAAGCTTTGCCAGCAGCAGATATCGAATCTTTGTTAAGATCGCAAGCAGTTACAAAACCGACATAAGTACAAGTCGGCTACTCCGCAGCCGACTTGTACTTACTTGTGTCGGTTTTCAAATGGCTACTGTACAAAAAATCCTAAAAAATCCTAAAAAATCCTAAAAAATGTAGTGGCAATTCATGAATTGCCACTACATTTTTTGTGTCACATTCAACTGAAAAGCGCTAGTATGTTGTTAGATATTTAGCCATGCTTTTAAATTTGCCGCTTGACTTACGGAAGCTTTGCTGATTTTCACAAGATCAAAGTGGGTATAAGTTGGCTCTTGCAAAACTACTTCCACCGTTTTTAGTAAATCCTGTTGGAAGATCGTCATCGCGATCGCCTGACCAACTGTAAAATCTTTGAGGCGTTCATGGAAGCTTTCAGCAGTAACGCGAATACCTGCGATCGCTAATAAAATATCACCTGTACTAATTCCTGCTTT
This sequence comes from Pseudanabaena sp. UBA1465, assembly GCA_002325645.1. GTDB lineage: Bacteria > Cyanobacteriota > Cyanobacteriia > Pseudanabaenales > Pseudanabaenaceae > Pseudanabaena. The sequence goes on along the minus strand of DCSN01000076.1, from coordinate 8,252 downwards.
TTGGGCTGGCGAACCAAACTCAACCTTCTCAACTTCGGCAATGCTATTTTTTGACTTGAGAGTTAAGCCAACAAAAGGAATATCTTGACAGGCACTGCGTAGCTCTATTCCAAAGGGTTCTAGATAGTAGTTATAGTCCAGTTCCTTTGTGCCATATAGATAATCTTTCCAGAAACCTGTCAGATCGATCCCCGCCACATTTTCAATTACCTCATACAGTTCCGCTTCATTAAAGCCAATTTCATTTTTCCCAAATCGCTCCCACATAATCTGTAAGACATGATCAAGCGATCGCGAATTATTCGTTTTATCGCGAATTAATAAATCTAGTAGCATCGAAACTAATTCACCCTTGAGATAGTAGGAAATCTGATTGTTATGGGTATTAGGATCGGGGCGATAGAGCTTAATCCATGTATCAAAACTAGAATCGTAGAGAGATTGAACGTTGCGCCCAAAGGTAGTTTGCAAGCGGGTAATAGCTTTAGTAACTAGCTTGAGATAATGCTTGGCATCGTATATCCCAGCCCGCAGAGGAAAAATCTGATCATAATAACTCGTAGTTCCCTCACTGAACCATAGAGAACCTGTATAGTTTTCTTGATTATAATTAAAGCTTTCTAACGCCTTGGGACGAATCCGTTTAACGTTCCAAGTATGAAAGAATTCATGGGCAACAAGGTTGAGAAATTGTAAATAGCTCTCTTCTTTACGAAATCCTAAACGGTTGTAAAGCAGCACTGTGCAGTCTTTATGCTCCAATCCTCCAAATCCATTGCTTGCATGAAGAATGAAGTCGTAGCGATCGTAGGGGAGTCCATTAAAGATTTCTGCTTCTACTTCTATAATCGCTGTTGTATCTTTAATAATTCGACTGACATCAGCATTATGTTGTCCCCAAATAATCAAGCGATGGCGCTTATTGAGAACTGTAAATTCATGTTGTTCTTGAATCCCAATCTCAAAGGGACTATCAACTAAAGTATCAAAATTCTTGGCATAAAATCTGTTGGAGCGATTAGCCACAATCGGCAAAGCTGTGGCAATCTGCCAATTTTCTTTGGGAAGATTCACCTCAATTTGGAAAGGATGGTGCTGGTATTCAGGAACATACATGAATACTGCTGCGCCTGTAAAAAAGGCATGGGTAGCATCAATATGATTGGTACGAACGGTTAGTTCATTACAGAAAATCCGATAACGAATTTTGATTTGTGAGTTGCTACCAAGATTGATGCGCCAATGATTTTTGCTGATTTTTTGCCATGGGAGGGGCTGACCATTGGCGGCGATCGCTTCAAAGTCCTGTAAATGCTTTGCATATTCGCGCACTAAGTAGGAACCAGGAGTCCAGACTGGCAGATGTAGATCAATTACTTCCGCTTGCCAATCAGCGATCGCTAATTCGACCTGTAAGAGATGATTTTCTGGCTCAGGTATTGATAGATGGTAGGTAAATTGATTAACGAGAATATTTTCTACACTTGGGGACAGACTCATCTTGGCTCCGATCGCAAACTTCTGTAATTATAGCGATAGCCATCCCCTACATTACTTAAAACCTAGAATTTTGTGCCACT
>DCSN01000076.1:827-6611 GCA_002325645.1 Pseudanabaena sp. UBA1465 | reverse complement strand
AGTGGCACAAAATTCTAGGTTTTGTTTCGTAACTATGCTGGACTACTTCGATACAATCCAATTGCGGCGAAAGAAACGGGCAAGATCTGACTCATCGATCGCCAAACAGATCGGGCGACCGTGAGGACAAGTATGGGGATTGCGGGTCTGTTGCCATTGCCAGAGCAAATCACGAATCGTATTTAAATCTAATTTTGTACCATTGCGAATGGCGCTACGACAGGCGGCGGTGGCTCTTGCCATCGTAGGATCATCCTGTTGACTCATTTCTTGCAAAATCACCGCACAATCTTCATGCCCAATTAAAATTTCTGGCAGCGATCGCACTGCCCACAAGTTGTTCCCAAAAGCTTCTATTTCGATTCCCAACGCTTGCAAGCGTTCAATACCATCATCAGAAATTGACTTTAATAAAATTGGTTGATTGATCGCGACAATTTGCCATTGAGTTTCAATTTTTTCAAAGAGAACTCGCTCATGGGCAACGTGCTGCTCCACGAGCCATAAACCGCCCTGATGTTCAGCAAGGATATAAGTATCAAGAACCTGCGCGATCGCCTTTAACGATAAATTAGGCTGATTAAAGTTTTCTTTTTTGGTAGGGATTAAATAGGAAGTCTTCCGTTCGGCTGTGCGTAATAAATCTTGGGTTGCATTGCCGTAAGTCGCTTGTGAACTTGGTTCTGGTGATTTGAGAACTTCGGCGATCGCATTTTTAATTTGTGTTTGAATATCCGCTAAATCTTGAATATAGGCTTCAGCTTTAGCAGGATGGCGATTCCAATCAAGGCGATCGCATGGTAAGTCTAAATCGACAATACAAACAGGAAAACGATGGCGCGGTAAAGTTCTTTCTAAACTAGACAAAATCGTTTGTTCTAATTCAGGAAAATTAATCATCCGTCCATTGAGAATGATTTTCACCCAATCAGGGCGACGGCGCGATAGGCGATCGGGTCGTCCAAGGGTGATAGAAATGCCCTCACCCCCAGCCCCTCTCCCAGTAGGGGAGAGGGGAGCCAGACTCTTACTCCCCTTCTCCCCCCTTGGGAGAAGGGGCTGGGGGATGAGGGAAAATCTTTTATACACCAAATCATAAGCCTGAATTGAACTAATAATTTGCGGCAAAATCTCACCAGCATTTTCTCCTGCCCAAATAGTGATCCATTCTTTTCCATCAAGATTTACTTGCCAATTAATGTGGGGATTGGCGATCGCCATTTGCTGAATTTGCAACTGCACCTTGCGAACTTGCTGCGAATTACTGGGTAAGGATTGCAAGCGATTGGGATAGCGCGAAAATAGATTGCGAACAGTAACAATCGTCCCTGCGGCGATCGCCACCACTTTGGGACTCAATGGCAAATTACCATATTGGTCGTAATTAGCCTGATAGCCCACTGGCTCTAGAATTGGACGGCTACAAATGCTCAAATCGGCAAGTTGCGCCAGACTATAAAGGGCTTCACCGCGAAAGCCTAAACTATCAATTTGGCGTAAATCTTCAGCACTATTGATTTTACTGGTCGTGTGAGGCGTGGCGGCTTGTGATAAATCGGCGATCGCCATACCACAGCCATTATCACTCACCTGTACTGACAGGCTATCTGTCCAAATCGCAATCACGATCCGCGTGGCGCTGGCATCGATCGCATTTTCAGCAAGTTCTCGCACCACCGCCGCCAAGGAATCAATCACCTCACCTGCGGCGATCAGATGCACGACTTCAATCGGAAGAATATGAATATTTTGCATTATCCCAAACGCTGCTTCAGCCAAAATTGCAAAGTTGGCAAGGCAATCCGATAGCCATATTTTGCACCATAAACTAGCCCTTTTTGTTCCAAACTATCCAACGCTCCTTGTAAACTGCCACCCTTAGAAAGTTGATGTTTTTGAATGTATTCGCGACTATGGGGGCTAACGGTAGGATCGATCGCCAAGCTTTCTAATACCCTCACCTGTGTTGGTGGTAACAGCATGATCAAAGATTCAAAGGTGGGCGCAAGGTCTTCGATTAGCGCAATCATATTCTCATGCACATAGTTGGGCTGAATCAGAAAATCTTGATCGGTTTCTTTTTTAGTTAAATAATGCAGCCAAATACGACCAATTAAGGCGATCGCATCACTCAAATTCCCTTGAATATATTCCGTAAATAGAGATAAAGCCCTAGGCGTAAATCGCAAATATTTTTCGCGCATCATTGGTTCTAGCCATTCACAAAGTTCAACATTACTCAAGGGTGAAAGTTCCACGACTTGCAAACTCAGTTTATGCATCCAAGGTTCAGGCACTGTGGCAATCAGAACATAACTAACCCGACTTTGCAATTGAATTTCGCGCCGCAAATATTCTTCCCATGCTCCTTTGCGATCCCATGAGCGAATATGCGTGAAGTTATGCAAGACGATCGCCACGCGGCAATTAAGCCATTCCGCCATCTGTTGCGGCAACTTGAGCATATACTCAAATAAATTCCAAATTCCTGCCGCCGATAACTTCCAAGTCAGGCGCGGTTTTGGTGTTAGCTCAAAACTAACGGGCTGGTTCGTGATTAATTCTTGTAATTTTTTTAATTCCTCGGGGCGATCGAAGGTATGCAGTAAACTCTCAGCTAATAATTTCAAAAAGCGATCGCCATCGGTGGCGCGTAAACAATCTAAAGTAATTACCCTTGCTCCCGCCTTTTCAGCAGCCCATTTAACCAAGGTTCTGCGCCCACTTCTCGCCACCCCCGCAATCAGCAAATCACCATCTGCTAACAAAATCTGACTAATCTGCTCTAATTCTGTTTGTCTGCCCACCAATCGCTGGGGCGAAAATGGATTAATACTCATGGTGTCATTGTATCACCCAAACAGTGTGAGGCAGCGCAAAGCACTACCTCACACTGTTTAGGTCTCAGTAAAATCTAAACGGCTAGTACTATTTTTTAGTATCATAAATGTAGCCGTTTACTCAAAAACATTTATGGCAATTGAAATCCCACCATCTTCCACCGAATCACCTGTAGCGCGTTGGCATACCTTCAGCGCTGATCAGTCCCTTGATTTACTAAAAAGTGATCCCGATCAGGGGCTTAGCGATCAGGAAATCACAGTCCGATTCGATCGCTATGGAGCCAATGAATTAGTCGAAAAAGCAGGGCGATCGTCGCTCAAAATCTTTATCGATCAGTTCACCAATATCATGCTGATTATGCTGATGGCGGTGGCTGTAGTTTCGGCGGTTCTAGATATTCAAGCCAAAGACTTTCCCAAAGACGCGATCGCTATTACATCAATTGTTTTGCTTAACGGCATTCTCGGCTATATGCAAGAGACCAATGCCGAAAAAGCTCTAGCTGCCCTAAAACGAATGTCTTCCCCCAGAGTGCGCGTAATTCGCAATGGAGAAGTTGTCGAAATTAATGGCAAAGAACTTGTGCCAGGGGACATCATGCTGCTGGAGGCAGGGGTGCAAGTCTCGGCAGATGGCAGATTAATTGAAGAACAGAACTTGCAAGTGCGTGAATCGGCGTTAACTGGAGAAGCAGAAGCCGTCAGTAAAGAAGCAAAATTAATTTTAGAAGAAGATGCTAGTTTAGGCGATCGCCTTAATTGCGTATATCAAGGCACTGAGGTAGTGCAAGGACGCGCCAAGGTCGTTGTTACTAAAATTGGAATGCAAACGGAATTAGGAAAAATCGCTACTCTTCTGCAAGATGTAGAGAGCGAAGACACCCCCCTACAACAACGAATGACCCAGTTAGGAAATGTACTGGTAAGCGGTTCTTTAGCATTGGTGGCTCTCGTTGTCTTGGTGGGAATGCTCAATAAAGGCAATTTTGGTGACCTCCTTAAAACCTCTCTAAGTATGGCTGTCGCCGTTGTACCAGAGGGATTACCTGCGGTAGTGACTGTCACCCTCGCTTTGGGAACTCAACGCATGGTCAGACGCAATGCCCTGATTCGGCGTTTACCTGCTGTCGAAACCCTTGGCTCAGTGACGACAATTTGTTCCGACAAAACAGGTACACTCACTCAAAATAAAATGGTGGTGCAGGGTATCCGTACTGGTTTACATTCTCTCCAAGTTACAGGGGATGGATACACTCCCACTGGCGAATTCAATATATTGGGAAGCTCTATAGGGAATGAGCATCTCACCGTTAATCATATTCCTGAGATCCAGCAATTGCTGATGGCTTGCGTTTTTTGCAACGATGCGATCTTGCAACAAAAAAATGGTGAATGGATTATTATCGGCGACCCCACTGAAGGCGCTTTGCTAGTTCTCGCTGCTAAAGGCGGCTGTGAATCGGCTGAATGGCAACATCGGATGCCGCGTGTGTTTGAAGTGCCTTTCTCCTCAGAACGCAAACGCATGAGCGTATTAGTACAGGGTGAATATGGCGGTCATGTATTGTTTTGTAAAGGCTCTCCAGAGATGACCTTGGAATGTTGCACCCATATTCAGATTGGTGATCAAATTCATCAGATATCCGATGAACAGCACCAACAGATTATTACTCAAAATAATGATCTTGCGTCTCGCGGTTTGCGGGTCTTGGGATTTGCCTATCGCAATGTCGATCAACTACCTGAAGATGGCATTACCATCCAAGATGAAAATAATCTAACTTGGGTGGGCTTAGTGGGGATGTTTGACGCACCCCGTCCAGAAGTGCGTGAAGCAGTCAAGCGTTGTCGTGAAGCAGGGATTCGCCCCATCATGATTACGGGTGATCATCAACTTACGGCTAAGGCGATCGCTGAAGATTTAGGGATTGGACAAGCAGGCGATCGCGTACTGACAGGGCGCGAATTAGAGCATATGAGTCCGACGGATCTTGATCATGAAGTTAACTATGTCAACGTCTATGCTCGTGTTTCCCCTGAGCATAAATTACGAATTGTCCAAGCTTTGCAAAGGCAACATCAATTTGTGGCGATGACAGGCGATGGCGTGAATGATGCCCCTGCGCTCAAGCAAGCCGATATCGGTATTGCGATGGGGATCACTGGTACGGATGTGTCCAAAGAAGCCAGTGACATGATCTTGCTGGATGACAACTTCGCCACAATTGTCGCAGCCACCGAAGAAGGTCGGGTGGTTTACACGAATATTCGTCGCTTCATCAAATATATTCTTGGCAGCAACATCGGTGAAGTGATTACGATCGCGGCGGCTCCCTTGATGGGATTTACAGTTCCCTTGGCTCCTTTGCAAATTTTATGGATGAACTTAGTCACCGATGGTTTGCCTGCCCTCGCCCTAGCCGTGGAGCCAGCCGAACCGAATGTGATGAAAAGACCGCCTATTGATCCCCGTGAAAATATTTTTGCAAGGGGTATGGGTTCATACATGATCAGAGTTGGGATTATTCTGTCGGTGATCACTATTTCCTTGATGGTTTGGGCGCATGGTTATACCAATGCGAATTTTACCGATATTTATAAGGCTAATCGCTGGGAAACAATGGTATTCACCACCCTCTGTTTGGCGCAAATGGGTCACGCGATCGCTATTCGTTCCAACACCCAGCTAACTATCGAACTCGATCCACGAACTAATCTCTATGTTTGGGGATCGGTGATTATGACTACGGTGCTGCAAATGGTTTTAATTTACGTCGAGCCATTCCGTGTTTTCTTTAATACACAGTTACTCAGACCAGAAGAACTAGCCGTCTGTTTTGGGTTCAGCGCATTAATGTTTGTTTGGATAGAATTAGAGAAATTGGTAATTCGCTGGTGGCTATGGCAGCGCCAATCCTAAAACCCGAATAGAGTGAGACGG
>DCSN01000076.1:0-764 GCA_002325645.1 Pseudanabaena sp. UBA1465 | reverse complement strand
CCGTCTCACTCTATTCGGGTTTTGATTTGTCCTAACGCAGGTAACTATGCCTATAATCTGGATGACAATCTGAATCACAGGCTTGAAAAGTATGCTAGGCTACAAATTTGGGTAGCGCTTCAAGTGTATTAAAGTTGAAGAATCAGTGGAGGAGTTAATTTGAAAAAAGTTGAAGCAATCATTCGTCCGTTCAAGCTTGACGAAGTAAAAATTGCTCTGGTAAATGCTGGCGTAGTTGGTATGACGGTATCAGAAGTACGCGGTTTTGGTCGCCAAAAGGGACAAACAGAGCGTTATCGTGGTTCTGAGTACACGGTTGAGTTTTTGCAAAAACTCAAAATTGAGATTGTCATCGAAGATAATCAAGTTGATATGGTAGTAGAAAAAATTATTAATGCTGCTCGCACTGGCGAAATCGGCGATGGTAAGATTTTCGTATCTTCTGTAGAGCGAATTATCCGCATCCGTACTGGTGAAAAGGATTTAGAAGCTGTCTAAGTCTAGATTCACACAAAAAGAGTCGGTGCTAAGCACCGACTCTTTTTGTGTGAAAAAATATAAAAAACTAAAATATGCGCCGCATATTTTAGTTTTTTTATTATGCCGAGGTACTTATCGGAAAGATGGGTTTAAAACCCCGTGCTTTGAGCATCGTCTTTATATTAATTAGATACTTTACATAATAAATGCTATAATGTAAGCATGACACAAAAAGCTTTCAAGTACCGATTCTATCCAACTCCTGAGCAAGAAAACTTGCTCAG
>DCSN01000236.1:10760-11854 GCA_002325645.1 Pseudanabaena sp. UBA1465 | reverse complement strand
GTGATTGGTGATTGGTAATTGGTAATTGGTAATTGGTGATTGGTAATTGGTAATTGGTAATTGGTAATTGGTAATTGTTTTTTTACTTCTCATCGAGTTAGAGAATTGAGGTAAGCGTTTAGTTTTGGGAGTAGTGGGTTTAGGATGGATTTTAGTTTTTGGACTTGTTCGGGTTTCAGTAGTTTGCGCCGATAGGCTAGTCTGAGCCAACTGGTTGTTTCATAGAGTGAACCTCTTGCAATTCTGATAAATCTTTGATTGTCTTTTAAACTTCCTCGACCTCTTCCTTCGGCTATATTGGCACAAACACTATCTGCCGATCGCACAATTTGTTTGCCCACAGTATCTTTAGCAAACTGATCCCACAAACTCACCATATCCCATACCTCATTAGCCAAACTCTCCGCCAACCGATAAACTTCCAAATCCTCAAAATCAGGTCTACCCATCACCCATCACCAATTACCAATCACCAATCACCCGCCTAACCATCCCCATCCCCATCGTCGTCTTCCTCCCAATTCCTGCAAACATCGCAAAGTCTGCTAGAGCATTAATTTGTTTGATCGTATCTGGCGAAGCATCACCGAGAATTCGATAGCCAATCTCACCGACACAGCCGATAAAACTATGAATGTCATAGTTCTTGACAACTTCTGTCTTAATGTCAAATTTACTGGGGAAAATACATTCAATAATTTCGGGATCGATTGGGATATCAGCATACTTATTCCAGCGATCGCATAGGCTTTTAAACACATTGTCGCGGGTGGGCAATGGGGAATCGTATTTACCTTGACGGAAGGCAGTGGGGGTGGCGAGGTGAAAGATGATAGTTTTTTCATTATCTGAGGCGCGATCATAGATTTGTTGATAGGTGGCAAAATTTGACCAAGGTTGGCTCGATTGCGGTGTGCCGAGAATACTGGTGATATAGAGGTCAGCAGAACCGAGATGAAAAGCGCGATCGGGATTGAGATTAAGCCAAAGTCCTGTTAATTTACTAAATAGAACTTCATCTAAAAGAGAAATGCGCCACCAGCAGGGAGTTGAGGGGGGGATTTGGTAATTGGGGATTGGTAATTGGGGATTGG
>DCSN01000236.1:4332-10662 GCA_002325645.1 Pseudanabaena sp. UBA1465 | reverse complement strand
GGATTGGGGATTGGGGATTGGTAGATCTTGTTTTGGGCTTTGGCTTACCCATTACCAATGACCCATTACCCATTACCAATGACCGATTACCCATTACCAAAATTGGACTCAACCCAAATCCTTTATTAGCTTTGTCACCATGCAGGCGATCACCTAATTCCTTGTCAACGGAGCTAACCAAGGTTAAAAAAAGTGCGTGAATATGCCGTCCTGTCAGATATTCAGGATAAATCGGCGTTTTCGGGATGAAATTTACAACGAGACTATGGGGCATATTTTATAACTCGACATCTTCATAAATATCTGAAAGGGCGATCGCTAAGTCAATCGACTGCAACTGTAGACTTTCACCTATGCTCAATGATTGGACTAACCAACCTTCAGAATCGCGGCGATAAAGTTCTACTTTTGCTTCGGTTTGAGAAACCATGACATATTCTTGCAAAGATTCCAATTTCTGATAATTGAAAAGCTTTTCTCGCCGATCTAGCATGGCTGTGGAAGGTGATAGAACTTCGATTAAGAGACAAGGTTTTTGTTTGACATAGGGATCGCTATCGGTGCGATCGCATACCACCATCACATCAGGATAATAAGTGGCGTTATCTGCCGAGGCGATCGTGAGTTTCATGTCTGAAGAAAAGATACGGCAAGGTTTACCGCGTAAATGTGGACGAATTAAAGCAACTAAATTGCTGGAAATCACATTATGATCTTCACTCGCGCCAGCCATTGCGTAAGCTTGCCCATTAATGAACTCATGCTTTTTAGGGCTGGCTTGTTCGTAAGCGAGATATTCTGAGTAAGTCAGTTCTGGTTGTCTAGCAAGCATGATCTATACCTTAAAGCGATATCCCATACGAGCAGGGATTTGTAAACCATCAACATTATAAAAATACCCATTCATACTGACATTGCGAATCAGGCTAACAGGAGGCATATTTACGGTGTCATAGCTCAAGACTTGGTGAGTAAACATCACATCAAGCGGATTGAGGGGATAAGGAAATATAAAATCTCCATTCCCCTGTTTAACTTTATCTAGCTCTCTGACAGTCAACTCAGCCTTACTCATCCATTTACCCAATCGAATCCATTTAGAAAGTTTAGGTAAAGGATTTTGCGACAGGATGAAAAACTCAAAGGCACTTTCGGGCGCGATTTCCTTAGCTCTGCCAAAGCTAGGTATATTAGTTTTCGTCTTTTCCATCTCAACGTGATAGTTGTTATTGGCATATTTCCATGTGTGCAACACAGATGTGTGATGTAGCGATCGCGCAGGGGTAACATAGATGCCCACTTCGTTGAGTTTGCTCAGATGCTCCTCATACATGGGAACCTGTTCACGGCAAAAGTAGCGGTATTCATGTTCTTCGGATACTTGCGTACCATAGCGATCGCTGTCAACTAGCCCCAAGGCATAGCAAAGAGCATAGTTATGAACGATCGCTTCGGTTTCATACAAGCGTCCGATCTCACGAGTGGCAAAGTAGAGCATGTCATGTAGCTCTAGCTCACAGCGATAGATATGTGTCATGGTTACTTTGCCTTAGCAGGTTTCTTTTCCTTCTCATCAGCCTTTTTGGGCTTAGCGATATGCACTGCGGCATAGGCTTTTGCCTCATCATCAGCTTTTTGCAAAATCGCCTTGATCCCATCTTCGCTTGTGGTCAGCGCCTTGACTTCATTCAATAAAGCATCAAAATTTGCACCGATAAAATCGTGATGTACGGTAAATTCATTATTTAACAATTCGCTAATTGACTCTTTAGCATTTTCCAAAACCAAATCCTCACTCAACGGGTCAATTGATTGCAGAATGTCCGTGGGAATGCGATCGTAAATTGCCTGTGTCCATTGCAGATTGCTGGTAATTTCACCATCAGCAAACACGACACCAATCAACTCGTTACGCACGCGACCAGTGCGAGTCGTTTGCGCCCCATAATGACGGGTTCGCAAAATGTTATTGAAAACATAAAGAAAACCTGCTTCGGTCGGATCTTTCAAAGTGACAATACTTGGGAAAAAGACCTGTGGACGAATGTGATCCTGTTGGTTAATCCGACTGGTGATTTTGCCAACTTCAGAGCCAACTTCGCCCTTTGATGCCATTGTGCCGTTTTCATAGGGAGCATTCAGCGTAAAGGTTTCATGAGACTCATCAAAGGGAGTAATTGAGAAAGCAGTGTCAACGACAACCTTAGATTTCTCTGAACCAGAATCACCGATCGCAAACCCATAGATGATGCAATCGGGATTGTTCATCGCAAATTTGACATTGTATTCGCATTCTTCAGCAGTCATAAATCCGTAATTGCGTAACAGTTCACGACCAACAAGACGCTCAGGCGTAGATTGCTTGCGTTTAAACATGGCAAGGCGACTGATAGGGGTGCGATCTTTAAGCCCTGCACTGACTCTAGCCTTGTTCAATTCGCCATCGGTTTGAAAAAGTGGATAGGATTCGGTCACGCGCACAGTTAAAAAGTGAACATACTTTCCCATTGGCTTGTAAGGGATATCAGCATGGAAGAATTTGGATTCGATGGATTTAAGTAATGTCATGGTTTTATTCTGTAATATTGTTAATTGGTGATTGGGTTCTAATTGGTGGTTACTGCTTGCATGAGAATACGCAAGACAGAATCAAACTGTTCAGGAACTTGATAATTTTCTAGTCCCTGTTCAAGATGTTTTGTTTGGCGATCAAGTCTTGCAAACTGCCAGATTCTGCCAGTAGTGACAGCGCCTAAAATAGTGGTTTGCGGGAAATCATCAAGCCACTGATCGAGCGCAATTAATTCCGCAACAAGTTGAGTCATCCCAAAATCAAGGTCTTCCTTTTTGGCTTCAACGACAATCACATGGTTAGGAGATTGGATTAGATAGTCAACTACTCCCTGCAACTGTTCTGTAACTTTAAGCTTGTATTCAATCCTAATCTCGATCTTAGCGTAATGAATCAAGTCGTGCATGATTGGCGAAATCATAAATTCACGTCTTGCTGTTTCATTGCCTAAGCTCACATAGGGCAGAATTTCGGTAATTCTTGATTGTGTCTCTTGAATGCGATCTAGTTCTCCCTGAAACTGTGGCAATTGCAGCCATTTGCGTTCTAAGGTATAGCCAAATTCTTGAGCTAAGTCTTTAGCTTCAATCTTCAATTCAAAGAAATTACTAAATGTATAAGCTCGATTCAAGTCTAAATTTTTAGTCTTCATCACTTTCCTCCTGTTCAGGGTCAATGGTTAGTTCACCTTTGGCTTTGCGCTCCTGATTTTCTTGATCTTGGGCAAGACGATAGAGAAACTCACAGGTATCGCGAATCAAATTGATTTGCCGACCAGCGAGACGAGCGCGATCGCTTTTAAAAGTCTCGACAAATACATCCTTCACAAAATAATTGGCAAATTCCAAAATTTTCTGGCGCTCCTCTTCACGGTCTTTGAGAATCCATCGCCCCTCGGCAGTGGAAGCATGAACGCGATCGATCAATTTGCAAACTTCGGCGGCGACTACATGAACTAATGCTTCACCTTGAAAACTAGGATCGGCTTTAAGGATTGTGCTAGAAGCGACATCAATTGGTTTGAGGACGGCGTTTGCTTTGGGGTTATAAGACTTGTTAGCCCGATAGAATTGGCGATAGAGTTCTGTTAGTTTTTGAGGATGATTCAAGGGTGATTGCTCCTGTATTTCTAGTTTAATGGAATTTGTCGAATTTGGTTGATGTTTTGCGTAAGCATCAAAACAAGGATAGAAGTTATAGGTATAGAGTTGGATTTTAGCGATGCTAGGAGCATCAACCTTGGCATTGCGAACCCACTTATTGAGATACGCAAACACATAGAGAGGGCTAGTCTCAAAGTCCTTGGCTAGTTCTGTTAGTCGTCCCCAATTCGCATCATAACCTCCTTTGCTTTGTTTAGCATTAACATCAAGATGAATGGCATAAGCCGCAGTTAGCTTGTTTAGTGGCGCAGGATGCTCTCCACCAGTCGGATCTTTCCAACCGTCTAGGATGTAATCTAAACGGAAGCGATCGCCGCCAGTGAGGACTCGAAACGCATGGGGAGCGCTATCGAGAAACACGGTTTCTTCAAACTCTGTACCATCAATAAATGGCGGTACTGGTGACTCCGAAACAACGGTTTTCACATCGAGAATCATCGGGAAAGCTAAGGCTAACCAACTCGGCATCACCCATGATTCTGTATCGGTAGCATCTCGACTTGGGGGCATCGCCATGAAATAGAAAGTCATGGGCTGATCTTCGGGATATTTCATTTTGAAAGTGTGATCTTTGCGATCGCCCATCACCTCATCGATCAAGAAACTATCTGCACTTTGATAATTTGCTGAGCTAAAATCAGTCTGTAAGTCTTTGGACACAAAATGATTGCGAAGACTAGTATCAAAACGGGTTTGGGCAATATTCATATAAGCCTTTTGTAAGAACTTATTTGTTTCAGGTGTGAAGTAATAAGTGGGATAGAAATAGAGATAGCGATATTTGCCATCTTCAAAGGACTTACCGACTGCTTGAGTTTGATTCATCAAGATTTGCCGCAACATAATCTCAATTCCCGCAATACTGGAAATATTGCGCTTCGCATTGGAGCCGCCCAGCATTTGTTTATTTGTATAGACTTGCGGTGTAAATAGTACCGATGATTCCATTTGCTCTGTCACCGTATAGGGTGAATGGGAAATTGAGCAGATTGCTTGTTTACCTCGTCCTGATTTTTTGGCTGCGTTGTAAAAATCTAGCTCTTTTAAGAAGATATCCACTTGGTCAACATTGGCTTCAACCTCTTGACTAGGAAGCATCACCACGCGATCGCACCAATCTTTTAAATCTTGCCAAGGATCAGGTAATTGATATTGTTCACGAATTGGCTTAGTTAGCTCGATGAAATAATTAACCAACCGATAGCCAATATCACGCACATCTAATGAGCCTAATCCGTCTTCAGATTCTAAATACTTAGCAGCGATGTAGTACCACTCATAGGCAATACCGCCCGTATTTTTGAGTTCCTGAAGTTCGACAACTTGCGATCGCCAATCCGTTAAACCTAAAAACTCAAGAGATGCAATCGTAAGATTTAATTCACGCGGCGCTGGTAATTTCTTATCAAGTTTTCGCAAGTCTTTAACTTTAACTAAATAATCTTCCCAAAGTTGTTTAACAACTAACGCGCCAAGTTCCGCAAGGTGATCAATACGCGGATCTTCTTTAAAATCAAATTTTAGATCTTCCGTTAGAAATCCTTTGCGCTGAAATGTGACGAGATTACTAGCTTTATCAGGTGCTTTGCTAGTTTTAATCTTGTTAATGACTACATCAACGGAGAAACGCAAAAATTCTTCAAAATCAAAAAACAGATTGTAATAGTCAGCGAACTTCATGCCCACATTGCCACGACTAAAACCAACTTGCCGATCGCGCAATTGGTCAGCACAGAGTTTTTTGATTTTTGCAACTACGCGATCGTTCAATCCTTCTGTCTGTAATGGCGGTGCATCTCGCAGAGTTAGATAGATTACACCTGTCGGCAAATATAGAAGCGGCTCATAGTATTGATTTTCTGATGTATTCAGAGCAATATGAGCATCCATCAAAGCGTTATTAGCAACGTTTGTAAGTACGCCGCGATTCTCAGAAATACTGTGATAGGTGAATCGTAACTGTCCATCACTAAGCTGATGCATTAGCTCCTTAAACTTAGTTTTGACCGCATCCTGTGGATGTTTGACAATAGAAGCCAAAGAATCCGCTAAACAGGTGAGATCGGTGAGACAGCGTAACGTGCGATCGTCTAGCCTGAGATTGCTTAATCCAAAATCCGAGAAATTCCAGTTTGTATCCCATCGACATTGTGCGTTGTAAGCAATACAAAGCAAATCATCGATATATTCTTTCCACTGCTCAGAACCATTGCTAATAAACTGATTAAGCCCTAAAGCAACCACAAATATAGAAATAATTTCACGATGTTCATCTAAAGAGAGTTTGCGAATATCTTGCTCTCTCTTAGCTGATTTATATTTATCTGGCATTTCAGGAAATAGCTCGTAATTGAACTTTTCAAAGTCATGCAAAATAAATCCTGCGATTACTAGCCTGCGCTCGAACTCTCTAACTTTTCTTCTAACCGTTGTATTAAGTTTTTCTAGTCGTTGCTCAATCAAATTTGCAGGAAATAACCCATTTAATAAATGTGTACCAAGCGATTGATCAGCAGCATTGTCTCGTCTAACCTTTTCCTTTCCTAATGCTTCATTTTGGCGATCGAGTTCATCAAAAAACTTACCGCCTTTTGC
>DCSN01000236.1:0-4218 GCA_002325645.1 Pseudanabaena sp. UBA1465 | reverse complement strand
GGATCGTCAGGATTTTGAGACGCGATCGCCTCACGCATTAATCTTAAAGTCAGCAGTTCTTGCTTCGTCTCAATAGTGCGATCGCTTTTCTCATCAAAACCAATATCATCAAAGTCATCCAAATCAACCTCTAGATAATCTTCATCATCAACTTCTCTGTTTGATAGATGATTAGATTCTAGAATGGATTCACTATTAAAAATTGATAACTGAATCTCATTTTCATCAATCTTTTTATGTTTAGTCATAATTTTGACAATAATAAATGTATGTAAGTTAGGTTTGAGAATCTTGAAGCGAGTTAATGAAAGTTTCAATCTGTCTTACATAACGTGGATATTTCTCTAAAATATCATCAATTTCGACAAATACTTCTTCGGGTGAGATTTCAAAATATCGATGAGCAAGAACGTTACGAGTATCAACAGATTCTTCGATTTCTTCAGCTAATTTATCTGTGATAA
Source organism: Pseudanabaena sp. UBA1465 (assembly GCA_002325645.1). Lineage (GTDB taxonomy): Bacteria > Cyanobacteriota > Cyanobacteriia > Pseudanabaenales > Pseudanabaenaceae > Pseudanabaena. The sequence goes on along the minus strand of DCSN01000236.1, from coordinate 3,754 downwards.
TCTCAAATTTACTCATTTCCAAAAAGGTCTGGTGACTGGTTAAGTTTTTAAGGTTAATATCCTTTTTCTTGAGCATATATTTGTTAATGTCGATCGCAGTTTGAACGACAAGCTCAATTATTTTCTCAATAGTAAATTGTCGATGTCGGTCTGACAAAAACTCTGTAAGGGTAAGTGTCTCAAAATATTTTAGTTCATTGATATAGTCCAGAAGCTCATTTAGCTTGTTTTGCACTAGTTCAAGGTTAATATTTTTCATACACCTAATACCCGTAATTTTTTATCAATATTTTGACGTTGTTCGTGATGGATTTTTTTGATGTTTTCTCTACTAATTAGACTCCTGCTAATAAAAGCATCATATTCACCTGCTTGCTTCTCGTACAAAAGTCTTCCATTATTTGCAATCTCATGAGCCAATATTGCTGAACATCGATCTAGATCGACAATATCAACTGCTTCATTGGGAAGTTCCAATATATTCTCAAAGATAGAATATAGACTAAACCAAGATTTTCCTTTTTTCTTCCAATCTTGATAAATCTGTTGATCGCAGATCAAAGCAAAGTCATAATCGCTGCCTTCGTGGTTTTGACCTGTCGCTCTAGAGCCGAACAGAATTAGAAGTTTCAAGAAAGGAATCTCCTGAACTAAATTTGGTAAGAGTTGTTTTAATTCAGATAGCGATCCACTAGTACTCATATATTTCTCTTTTTATTTGATTAGTGTAGAGGGAAGCCAAAGAATTGCTGGCTAAACTAAGTTTGGACTTTCTATAGACTCGCACGCCGCCGCAATAGCTTTGGGGGTTGAGACGACTTACGTCAGTACTTAATAGCGCAAGCTATATAATTAAGCTCCCCTCTAAGTAGTGGGGGATTTTAGTCCCCCGCAGATTTAACTATACGACTGCTAAACTAACCAACTTGTAATAAGCGGGTTTATTCCCAGCAGATTGAATAGTAGCAATCTCATATCCTTTACCACGAAGTTTGTGAATTATGTCTCCGAAGCGATGAGTAACCTCTGCCAACTCTTTTGCTGAGTGAGGTTGCAAATCTGAAAGGATTCTTAGTATTCTTTTCTCCATTTGATTTTCTCCTTTGATTTCTGATTACTGTTTGATCGACCACTATTATTACTAGCACAAGTAAAGTTGATTGCATAGCTATCGCAGAAAATTCTATAAGTTCACGACTTATTTAACTGTTAAATACGTCATGGACTATAATAGTGATTAAGCTTACCTCCTGAAACCCTTTTAGGGATTGAAACAAATAAGTCTGTACTTAATAGCGTAAGCTCATCTCTCTTTACATCGAAAACCCTTTTAGGGATTAAAACTAAGCGATCCATATCTCGCCTCCTTTTTTGTTTTTAAAGGTGTAAGCCAATGTGTCAAGCAGTAAAGCTGATTGTCCAAAAGCGATCGCATAGCTCGGCACAGGATCGAGGAGAGTTTGCTGGTCGCAGATCCCATAGATCTGAAAGTGCATCGGTAATAGCAATCGCGCTTTTATTTCAGCAACTGGATGATTGAGGACATAAGCAACGATCGCTTGTTTTTTCAGTCGTTCATTAACCTTGTCAATCCATCGATTATCTGGTTGCCAAATGCCAATCCCTGAAAGGACTTGCACCTTCCAACTATCAGCAACCTCTTTAAGATCGCCGTTATAGGTAAACCGCCAATTAGAGCGCTCATCCCTGTAACTCAACAATTTCATAAAGCCCATACAATACTCAAATCGACTTTTAGGAATTGGCTGACCTGTTCGCTCTGATGTTTCCTTGAGCAGGCGCATAAACGCCGCCTCCGTCATTGGCTCAATCTCTAAATTACTGAGAATGCCAGTTAGGTCGTATGTCTTAAAGCGATCGCCTTCATTTGGTTCCGTCATGTCATAAAGTCCACATTGCAACGGACTCGACCCACGAAAACTACTAGCATCCTCAGCGATCGGATTACCTTTGTCTTTATAAAATTTTTCTTGCCATTCCATCTGACAAGCTTTCACCTTACCCGCAACCTTACCCAAACTCACACCAAACACCTCTTCACAATCGGTGCGAAATTGGTCACGACTAGCTGCGTATTGTTGCGCGATCGTTTTATGCCCCAATTTACGAGACAAATCAAAAGACTGCAAAGCACCCCAACGACTGTAATAATTTTTAAAATCGTTGATTTTGCGATAGGTGGTGTAAATGTTTTCACTCAAAAAAGCGCGATCGTAAGTTCCATTTATCGTAAACGGTGAGTCTGCTTTCTCAAACAAACGCTCTATCAAATAATTAGGAGCAAGCGTATAAGCAACAAACCGATCAAACTTTATTTCTTGTCCATCCGCATTCACATAACCTTGATGTCGTCCCAGCCTGCCCAAACGCTGAATAAAACTACCCGAATCCGCAGACTCAAAAATCAAAAAATTAATCTTAAAGTCCACACCCACATCAATCGTGCTAGTTCCCAATACCAAATCACAGGCAAGCGATCGCTCTTTAACGGTTTTGCTAGATAAACCCGTATTTTCACCAACCGTTAACCCATGTTTAACAAAAGCTTCTGCAAACAAAGGCGTTAACCTTTTTACCGAAGCGATCGAATTGAGAATAATCGCGCCTTTTGTCCCACGATGTTCTAAAAAATGCTGCAAAATAAGGTTTAGGTTATCTTTGATCCAAGTCTCAGAAGCTTTACTCACCGACTCCAACGGTACAAAATGCAAAGCAATTTCTCGCGTTACCAGTCGCCACTGAGCATCAGCTAGTTCTTGCGATCGCGCTTCAGTATCAGGAAATTGATACTTCCCAGAAGCTTTAGGATCGATAAGTTTATATCGTAATTTTGCTTTGTCTAATCTTTCCAGTAACTGCTGATCGGGAGTTGCCGATAGAAATAGAAACTTCTTGCGGCGATTGGTGAGATGAATTAACAGCATTGTATTAAGAACGCTCGCAATTTGGGGAGCGCTGAATACATGAAACTCATCAAATATGAACAAATTAAAATCCTTGTCAATTCTGCCCCAAAGCTTGTCTGGACTATCTTTTGGTATTAAATAAGCGCCACGATGTAAATAATGAAAAATATCAGGATTTGTAATTAATATTTCCCGTTGACTGCCATGAGTAGCGATCGCGGCGGACTTTTTAATACCTTCATTCTCTGCATATAGCTCCAGTTCCGCACTATTTAATCTCGCTATCCGAGGCTCATTTCGAGGTTGAAAATTTTCTACATACTGACGAATTTGATTTTCTTGATCTCGTGCAAGTTCATTAGTTGGATATAGGGCGATCGCCTCAGTATTTCCTTGTAAGACTCCCAAATAAGCCGCCAGACTCTTACCATCACCAGTCATCGCCGTATTAAACACCACATCAATATCTGGATCTTGCAAAGCTTTAAAAGTCTCTAACTGATGCCAAGCCAATCGCCAACCATCAGGAATTTCGATCCCTTGTGGGGTTTCTACAGTCTCAGAATAGACAGGCTTGAGAACTATTTTGTATTCCGTCATAAACTCACATCCTCATAAATATCCGAAAGCGCGATCGCCAAATCAACCAACAGTAAATAGCTCTGTTGGGAAACAAAAGCAATGTACAGAGCAGATTTCACTTCCTCGTCCATTTTCAAGCAGCATCTAAATAGAAGTTCCATAAACCAGCCGCTATCAACATGAGACGGTCATCAAAATCAAATACACGATTGCGATAAACTCCTGTTACGGAATTATATCGTTTC
>DCSN01000232.1:5908-6666 GCA_002325645.1 Pseudanabaena sp. UBA1465 | reverse complement strand
GTAGGTGATTGGGCGATCGCGTTAGTAATTTTGTTTTTGCACTAATATTAAGATTATTACTTCTACCTAAAATCCATCATGGTTCAGGCGATCGCCGCAAAAGATCTAACGCTAAGAGAATTAAAGCAAAACTTGGGGATTCATATATCTCAAGATGCTGCTTTTTTTAATGAATGGTTAGATGGGTTTATACAATTAAGTGAAGAAGATCACCATTTATTAGATCGGGTGAAAGCTAATTTTCTAGAATTGATGGAAGATCCACCGATGTTAGAGAATACAGTGAAAATGGTAGTGCTTGCACCATTGTTAGATCTCGCTGGCTTTTATCACAAGCCATTTCGGATTGAGACAGAAACAGCTATAGCATTAGAAATGAAAGATGAAGGAACAATAATTCGAGGTCGGATTGATGTATTGGTGATCAAAAATCAGCTTTGGTTACTAGTGATTGAATCAAAACGCAGTGATTTTGCAGTAACAAGAGCGATTCCACAAGCTTTAGCTTATATGTTGAGTAATTCGGAAACCGCACAACCAACATTTGGCATGATTACCAATGGAAATGAATTTTTATTTTTGAAGACTTCACAAAATGAGTATGCTAATTCACGGCTATTTTCTTTGGTAAACCCTAATAATGAGCTTTATGAAGTATTACAAATACTAAAACATCTAGGCTCAAAAATATGTATGTAAGCTTTGCGATCGCGTTGTAATTTTTGGTGAGTGGTTGGGGACTTGCGAGAAAATAAAAT
>DCSN01000232.1:2477-5799 GCA_002325645.1 Pseudanabaena sp. UBA1465 | reverse complement strand
TATTAAGTCGCAAGTCCCTAAGGGGTTATTTTTGGGCAAACAATGGATAAATTAGATCTTTATAGGCAATATATTTAGGAGTTTGCGGTAGAGTAATTTCAATGGACTGGCAAAATAAAAGTGAATTTGAAAGATAAACGAATGCCCGAAATTAAACTAGTTGTTTTTGATATGGCTGGAACCACAGTCAGAGATGATCGCGAAGTGGAAAAATGCTTTATGCAAGCAGCCGCCAAAACAGGCTTACAGGCTGAAACTGATAGAGTAGTTGCGATGATGGGAATTGCCAAAAGAGTGGTGTTTCAGACTCTCTGGGCGGAGCAGATTGACAAAGAAGATCCTAGTTTCGCATCAAAAGTGGAAACTTCATTTACGGAATTCAAGCAGATTTTAGAAGATCACTATCGTACTCAACCTGTCGAACCCACGCAAGGATGTTTGGAATTATTCGACTGGTTGCGATCGCAGCAAATCAAAATCGCGCTAACCACTGGCTTTTATCGGGAAGTCACCGATATTATTCTGAATCGACTCGGTTGGGATCGCGGCTTGACAGCAGATTACCTTGGTTCTGAAGATTCATTAATCCAAGCCTCCATTACGCCATCGGAGATTTACAATCAAGAAGGTCGTCCCACTCCCTATATGATTCAAAAGGCAATGTATTTATTAGGGATCACTGATCCCAAACAGGTGATTTGCATTGGTGATACGCCCTCCGATCTTTTAGCAGGACGCAATGCGGCTTGCCTGTATACCTTTGGCGTTACTAACGGAACCCATACAGCAGCGCAACTATCGGCATATCCTCACGATGGTTTAGTCTCATCTTTAGCAGAATTTCAGAATAAACTAGCTAACCTATAAATCTTCTATGAGTAACAGAAATCATACAGAAATTGCGATCATCGGTGCTGGTATTGTTGGGCTTGCCCATGCCCTTGCTGCGGCTAAACGCGGTTACAAAGTTACCGTATTTGAACGCAATTTAGCAGCCGTTGGCGCTTCGATTCGCAATTTTGGGATGGTTTGGCCAGTCGGTCAGCCCTTGGGAAAATTACGCGATCGCGCTCTTAATTCCAGAAAAATCTGGCTCGAACTGATTGAAAAAGCGGGACTATATCATGATCCCAGTGGTTCTCTGTTACTTGCCTATCGTCAAGACGAACTAGACGTGCTTGAGGAATTCATCGCCACTAATGAAGGCGTTGATACGATCGCCTTGTTAAATGCCGATGCGGTTGCTAAAAAGAGTGAAGCCGCAATTACCGACGGCTTACTTGGCGCTTTATGGAGCAGCACTGAAGTAACCGTCGATCCAAGGGAAGTAATCCAAAAATTGCCAGCATTTTTAGCGAGTAATTATCCAATTGAATTTCAATTTGGCAAAGTCGTCAATGCGATCGCTTATCCGAATTTACAAGTCGGCAATCAGTCTTGGACAGCCGATCGCATTTTTGTTTGTAGCGGTGCAGATTTTGAAACTCTTTATCCAGAAGTTTATGCGTCAAGCAATATCACCAAAGTCAAGCTGCAAATGATGCGGACTGTGGCTCAGCCTGCCAATTGGCGATTAGGTCCTTCACTCTATGCAGGGCTGACGCTAACTCACTATGGTTCCTTTAGTCATTGCCAAACCCTTGATGCTTTGAAAAAAAGAATTGAACTGGAAACTCCACATTTTCCAGAATGGGGAATTCATGTCATGGTTTCTCAAAATGGTTTGGGAGAATTAATTCTCGGTGATTCCCACGAATATGGATTGACTCCCGATCCCTTTGATCGCGCCGAAATCAATAACTACGTTCTCGATTACTTACAAACATTTGCGAAATTTCCAGAACTCAAGATTGCCGAGACATGGCATGGAGTCTATGCAAAACTTGCTGGCAAAACAGAATTTATGGCTGAACCAGAAGAAAACGTCACGATCGTAAACGGGCTTAGCGGCGCGGGAATGACTTTATCCTTTGGCTTAGCTGAAGAAAATATGGCAGCTTTGCTATAGGTATATAAAACAAAAAACTTGTAAAAGCGCGGCGGAGCCGCGCTTTTACAAGTTTTTTGTAATATTTCAAGCATCAACAGGATGTACATAAAATGAAATTAAGTCTTGATAAAATCTTTGATATATTTGCAACTAAAGGTCACACCCAATATGGCGGCGAACCAATTACCCAGTTAGAGCATGGGTTGCAATCCGCTACCCTCGCTAAGGAGTATTCGGCTAGTTCTGAGCTAATTACCGCTTGCCTCTTCCATGATCTCGGACATTTACTCCATGATTTAGGCGAAAATCCTACTGAACAAGCGATCGACGATCGCCATGAATACGAAGGCGCAAACTGCTTAGAGCAGATTTTTTCACCTGCTATCACCGAACCAATCAGATTGCACGTTGATGCAAAGCGCTATCTTTGTGCGATCAATCCTAATTACCGCGCCAGTCTATCTCAAAATTCCGAAAGCAGCCTAATTTTGCAAGGTGGAGCTTTCTCTAGTGAAACCGCCGCCATATTTATCGCTCAGCCCTATGCTAAAGATGCCGTAAAACTCAGAATCTGGGACGATCGCGCCAAAATTGTGGGATTAACAACTCCAGATTTAAATAGCTTTGTGGCGATCGCCAAAAGTTGTCAGCAAAATAATTCTTGAATTAAAAAAGTGAGTTCAAAATAAATGACAGTAAAAACGAGATTGAGAGTAACGGTTAATGGCTTATTTGTAGATTCTGATGAAGTGTTGTTAATCCATCAAATGACATTGCCTGAAGTGGACTGTTGGGACTTGCCAGGTGGCGGACTAGAGCCAAATGAAACCATTCTTGATGGACTAAGACGGGAAACTCAAGAAGAAACAGGTATTTCATCTTTTGAAATTATAGGACTTCTAACAGCCACTGATAGTTTCTTTCCCGATCCACATATGGAAGGAAGACAACTTCATAATGTGAATATTATTTATCTATGTTCAGTCGATCGACAATCTTGCATTTTGAGTAGTTCCGATCCAGAAATTGGTGTAAAGGGAATTCAATGGATACCAGTTAATAGGATTACTGCGGATATCTGTTCAGTTCGGTGCTGGCAAGCGCTGAATGTATTGCTAGAGCAACAAAGTTTACTTAATAACTGATGTTACGTGGAGGTTTTTAAAACCCTCTCCCCTAGCCCCTCTCCTAAAGGTCGATGGGAACCAGATTTTACTCCTCCTCGCTCTCTGGGAGAGGATGCTGAGAGGAGAGGGCGATCTTCTACCCCCGTAACATCACTTAATAAATAAATTTTCTAGACTTTTAATTATGCAATGATCAGCAGGAAAA
>DCSN01000232.1:0-2309 GCA_002325645.1 Pseudanabaena sp. UBA1465 | reverse complement strand
AAAGCTTTGACTTCATTAGCTTTTGGCAAGGTTAGAGTGAGAATACCATTGGTGTATTCAGCTTTCACTTGTTCATTTTCGATCGCGACGGGTAATGCAAATACACGGCGGAACTTGCCATAGCTGATTTCACTCCAGTAGTAACCCTTTTCATCGGATTCTTCTTTACGTTCAAGGTGACGTTCACCAGCAATTGTCAAAGAATCCTTGGTTGCTTGGATGTCGAGATCCTTAGCTTCGATATCAGGAATTGAGAGTCGGAGGGTTAAATGATCGCCATCATCACGCAATTCACTAGCGGGAACCCAGCCTTTAGATGCTTCTTGATCTAAGCTGGTGATGTCACGAAACATGCGATCGAACTGACGACGAACCTCTTCTATCTCTTGTAAAGGTTGCCAACGTACTAACATAAATATCACCTTGAGCTATTTCAAAAAAACTATCAAAACAACCATGAACAGTTAGAAGCAGGTTTAGGATTTGATTGATATTTTGTACTTCTCTTTTGTTCACAGTTTCATTATGAAATAGCTACAAAGCTATGAATAGGGGGAGAACCGAACTTTTTTGGTAGGGTTCACCTCACCATTTTGACCGCATAATCTTTACGTTTGATAAAGGCTAAACCTAACACGAGGAAGGTACAAACGCCTGCTAAATAGAGGGGATATCCATAGGATTCAGGATATTCTTGATTGACTAGTAAGCCTGCAATAATAGGACCAAATCCATTGGAAATACTCAAATAGGAGGAGTTTATACCTAGTACAGTGCCTTGCTCTTCGGGACGCGCATTTAGAGAAATTAAGGCGCTAATCATCGGTTGTACGACTGAGTTGAGCAATGAAAAGAGAACGCAAACAGCGACAAAGTAATAGATGTCTTTCCAAATGGGCATTAATATAAAGGAAAGGCTACGGATTAATAGTCCCAAGAACATGATTTGGACTAATTGCAGATGTTTTGTCATTTGAGCAATGCCCACCGTTTGCATGATCACAGCGAGTACGCCAAACAGCAAAAACATGAGGGCAAGCCCATCACTGTTTTGATTGAGAACTTGGAGAAAGTAAGGCTGAAAGGCAAAGGTAAATATATTAAAGGTTAATCCCGTCAAGAAATTAATAATTAGTAAAATGCCGATTTTGGGCATTAATAATCCCGTAACCAATTTGTCTAAGCCAATATCAAAAATATTCTGTGCTTTTTGGGCTTTAGTTTTGAGAGTCTCTGGTAAGAAGAAAATAGTTAGAACTAGGGCGATCGCCGCAATTACTCCTGACACCAAAAACGAAGCGCCAAAGGATTTGCCCAATGGTGTATTTAAAGCAGCTTTCTGGGCTAACAAACTGATCGCAGGGCCCAAGATAAAGCCCATTCCAAAGGCGGCTCCATTGATCCCAAAAGCCTTAGCTCGGTTCTCAGGTGTGGTGACATCAGAGATAACCGCTTGAGCGACTGAGGCATTTCCACCCGTAACCCCATCGAGAAATCTTGCAAAAAATAATACTGCGGCACTAGCGGCGGTTCCTGCCATCAAATTGGCGACCACTGTTCCCGCTAAACTCAAGATTAATAAAGGCTTCCTTCCAAAGCGATCGCTAAGTTTGCCAATGATTGGAGTTGCAAAAAATTGTGAAATCGCATAAATTGCGAATAATAAGCTCGTTTGAAAATCAGTTAATTGAAACTGTCTGCCATATTGGTACAAAACAGGGATGAGAATCGTAAAACTCAGCGCGTTAATAAAAGAAATAAGGGCAATAATCCAGAAGTTCCGATTCATTTAAATACTCATTTGCGTGACGGCAATTTTGCCAAAAAAACAAACATCAACATCGATAATAAGTAGTTCAGCATAGTTATAGCGCTTTGCGCTCAAACCCAAATCAAGAAATTTTTTAAAAGTGTTGCAAAGCAACACTTTTAAAAAATTTCTTGTGGTTCGATTGATCGGTAATTGCTGTAAAACTCAAAACTAAAAAGCTCACTGCAAAAGTGAGCTTTTTAGAATGAACTTTTTATAGTTTATGCTGCTTGCTCTTCTAGTTGCTCTTTGTGGAGCCAAATGACAGGAGTTGGAACCTTACCAAACTTGACTTGCACATAATCACCGCGAAACTCTACCACTTCGCCCCATGTCTCAAAAATATAAGGCGACCAACGAGTATCATTTGCCGTAGCTTCGATGCTATTTTCTAGCTTCTCACGGATTGCGCGAACGAGTGTCCCTTTCTTCAGTGCCATAGTGTTAGTGCAACAAATTATTAAGAATTAAAACTACTAAGTATGTAGGCTTAATTAAA
>DCSN01000132.1:6033-9640 GCA_002325645.1 Pseudanabaena sp. UBA1465 | reverse complement strand
CCCTTCACGATTATCTTAAAAAAGGAAGTAGTTGCTAACCCAGAGCCAATCGAGATAAAAATTGATGCTGGCTCCAAGACAACGGGATTAGCTTTAGTTCAAGACGAAAAAGTTATCTTTGGTGCAGAACTTAGTCACCGTGGGCAAGCTATCAAAAATAGTCTTGAATCGCGCCGATCTCTGAGACGTAATAGACGTAACCGTAAAACCCGTTATCGTCAAGCCAGATTTGCTGTCCGTTCTACGGGTAGTTTCAATATCTCAGCATCAACATTGATTCAAGGTATCAGTCATAAGTATTGCAAAACTATTCATCGTAAGGATGGCTATAGCTATGGTTTCTAATATCTACTGGCGGTTTGAAACCAACCTTCGCTTACCTCTCAGCGCTAAAGCGCGGAGTTTCTCGCGTATCGAGAGGTCTTTTATGAATTGATGATGACATATGGTGATCGCCCCCAAACGAGTCAAGCTTATAATAGGCACAAATTCTGATTTTGGGTTTTAACTATGCTGAGCTACTTATCAGCAAGATTCTTTTAGGAGAGATATCAGTGAAGATTGGCGTACCAAATGAAATTAAGGATCGTGAGTTTCGGGTCGGGCTTACGCCTGCGGGTGTGGCGACTTTAACAGCGCGATCGCACCAAGTTTTTATCGAGACAGATGCAGGAATTGGCTCTGGCTTCAGTGATGCCGAATATATCGCAGCAGGTGCAGAAATTGTGGCAACACCCCAAGAAGTGTATGCCCAAGACATGGTGGTTAAGGTCAAAGAACCCCTGCCCAGTGAATATCCATTACTCCATTCCCAATTAATTCTCTTTACTTATCTGCATCTCGCCGCCGATCGCCAATTAACGGAAGCATTGATCAAGTCGGGTGCAACCTGCATCGCCTATGAAACCGTGCAGTTAGATAATGGTCAATTACCTTTGCTAGTGCCGATGAGCATCATCGCTGGTCGCTTATCAGTCCAATTTGGAGCGCATTATTTGACGAAACAACAGGGCGGTAGTGGTGTTTTACTTGGTGGGATTCCGGGCGTAAAAGCGGGACATGTGGTGGTGCTTGGTGGTGGCGTAGTTGGCACTGAGGCAGCAAGAATGGCGATCGGCTTGGGCGCAAGGGTGACGATTTTAGATGTCAATCTCCATCGCCTTGGGGAATTGGAATCGCTCTTTGGTTCACGCGTGCAATTGCTGTATAGCACCGCTAGCAATGTTGCTGAAGCGGTGATGTCGGCAGATCTGGTAATTGGCGCAGTGTTAATTACGGGGAAACGCGCACCAACCTTAGTAAAACGCGAACTTGTCCAAAAGATGCGATCGCATTCTGTGATTGTTGATGTGGCTGTGGATCAAGGTGGATGCATTGAAACGGTGCGGACAACTTCCCACACGGCTCCCGTTTATGAAGAAGAAGGGGTTTTACATTATGGTGTACCCAATATGCCAGGGGCTGTGCCTTGGACAGCGACCCAAGCCCTAGTCAATGCCACACTTCCCTATACTTGCGCCCTAGCGGATTTTGGTTTAGCCGCCATTGAACGCGATCGCGCCTTGGCGAAGGGCGTAAACATTCAGAATGGTCGCATTGTTTACGATGCAGTTGCGGAAGCTTTTCCTGATTTACTTAAATAATCTATGAGCGTTGCACAGCAACGCTCATAGATTATTTGAATTTATGCTGTCACTTGTTCAATTTCGATTAAGGGCGATCGCAAACATAAATAGAGCAATGCTCCTACTAAAGGAACAAGGGCAATGATTGTAAAAAAGCGATCGCTAGTCATTCCCCGTCGTTCCATATCGTCACTGAGCAACCAAGGGAACAACAGCGACAACATACAAAAGTCTAAACTCATCACATGGATGAATCGGCTAGTTTGCCATTGCTGCACAAAATCCGCCCAATTCCCTGAAGAGAATCCATATACCAAAAAGTAAATCGCGATCGCCGTAATTCCCACCCCTGTCCATCGGGAATCGAGCAGTTTAATGATCAGACTCTTTTTGCCTATAAACGTGGGATTTGGCTCCCGCAAAGCAAAGTAAGGCAATAACGCAAAGGCTCCGACCAAAAACGAAAGCGTCGCAAATAGCCAAGCAGGAACTTTTTGCCCCCGTCCATCACTTGCCAAAATACAGGCATAAATTAATGGAAATACGCCCATTAAGTTAAATAGCGCCACAATATAAGCATTAGTACTTTGCCAATCCCCTGCGATCAGCTTTTGGATGAGCGTCATCGTTTCAGGGCGATCGGGCGGTGCAAATATAAACGCATAAACTGAAAATAGAACCCAAATTAACCAAAATCCAAGTTTGTTAGACATAAATTAAACCCATAGAGAAAAAATCAGATTTTGAGTGGCACGGCTTCGCCGCGCCACTCAAAAAGGATAATTGACGATGCTTCGCGCCGCCAATTATCCTTTGGAGCTATCAAACTTGCACTAAAGGTTTAGCGCCCTCATGGATGGGAATAGAAATACACATCCCTTCCCTGGCCATCACCGCCCCCGCAAATCTCTCTTTAGCCAACTTTGCCACCGCATCTAGTTGATCATCACTGTGTAGAGGATCATGATGAAAAATTACTAGGGTTTTGACATTTGCAGCCTCAGCTACCTTGATTGCCTCTTGCCATGTTGAATGTCCCCAGCCAACTTTAGGACTGGTCGGAGACCAATATTCTTCATCAGAGTAAGTAGCATCCATAATCAAAACATCGGCATTGCGAGCCAAATGTACTAAGTTCTCGTCAATGTGATCGGGATAATGCTCGGTATCTGTGGCGTAAACTGCGGAGCGATCGCCAACATTCACCCGATACCCTGTCGCCTCCCCTGGATGATTGAGCAATATCGCCTCAACGGTTACTCCATTGCCAATGTCAATCACACTGGGAACTTCTACATCAAAAAACTTTAGGCATGACCCCATCACCCTCAATGGCACAGGAAAATTAGGATGATGCATCTGTTCTTCTAGGCGTTCTTGCATCGTCTGCCCCGTCGGTGCAACCTTGCCGTAAATTTGAAACAAATTTCCCTTGATGAAAGCAGGTGTAAAAAATGGAAATCCTTGGATATGATCCCAATGACTATGGGTAAAGAAGATATTGGCTTCAATAGGCATTTGTTTAAGTAAATGCTGCCCCAAAACCCTGATCCCTGTTCCTCCATCAAAAATCAGTCGCTTACCTTGGCAGCGCATTTCTACACAGGGCGTATTGCCCCCATAGCGGACTGTACTTGGACCAGGGGTGGCTATACTGCCACGTACACCCCAAAAATGAATAGAAAACTTGCTGTCAGAAATGGACATTAGCTAACTCGGTGTCAGGGAATTTTGAACCATTGGGGCAAGACCGAACATCTAGTGAGTTCCCAAAACTTACATATACTTATCTAAAACGCTACACCTCTATTGGGGCAATAGGTATGAGTAATAGTTGTAGCTATTTCATCATAACCTTGGCTCAAATACTTTTATTTAAGTTTAGCAGTCAGATATAGAGTGCAAGACAGTTAAAGTGCAAGACAGTCAAGACAATAGAAATAAGGATTGCGATGAGATGCTAAGTATGTAGGCTTAATTAA
>DCSN01000132.1:1122-5978 GCA_002325645.1 Pseudanabaena sp. UBA1465 | reverse complement strand
ATTAAATATAAAACCCTAAAACCTGCGGCGCACGCGCAGCGTGCGCCGCAGGTTTTAGATCTGGTTTTTAATTATGCCGATGTACTTATACCAAAAGTAACTATCTAACCAATTTAACTAGATTTGAGTATATGCTAACCCTATGTATTGCTTTGTGACTATCAGCTTTTAGTACTAGCCATTAAATTATAGATTTTTTGTAAATTTTGGATACAAGTTTGTGGTGGTAACTCAATTAATAGCAACGGCAACCAACAATTCATCATCTGATTCCTTGACCTTGGCGATCGCAGGTATGAAATGCGCGGGTTGTGTGGCGGTGGTGGAAAAACGTTTGCTTGCCTGTGATGGTGTCAAGGCGGCGAGTGTAAATTTGCTGACGGAGAAAGCAACCGTAGTTTATGGCAATGAAATATCAGAAATCTCACCGCAGGATTTGGCGTTACCTTTAATTGAGGCGATCGCGAAGGCAGGATTTTCGGCAGAGTTTATTGATAAGCGCGATCGCCAAGCAAATTTGCAATCTCAAAATTCGGTTGCCATTCCTAAAACTCTTTGGTTTGGGATTAGCCAAGAAGTAGCGATTCCTGCATCGTTAGTAATTTTAGCGATCGTCGGGCATTTGGGATTGATTGGGGCGATTGATTTACCGATATTAGGAAATATGTATGCCCATTGGGTAATTTCCACTGTGGCTTTAGGCTGGGTCGGTCGTCCAATTTGGTGGGATGGTTTGAAATCCCTATGGTATCGCGCCCCAAACATGAACTCCTTAGTGGGGCTAGGTACTATTTCCGCCTATGTGGCTAGTACGATCGCCTTGTATATCCCTCAATTGGGCTGGCCATGCTTTTTTGAAGAGCCTGTGATGCTATTGGGTTTTGTGTTGCTAGGGCAAGCTTTGTTAGAACGCGCTAAGGGCAGGGCTTCTAGTGCCATTCATGCCCTGATGAAATTACAACCCGCGATCGCCCGACTAGTCGTCAGTTCTAATGATGGCGAGATCCAAGTACCAATGGCGGTGGAGGATTTGCAAGTAGGCGATCGGGTTGTGGTTTGGGCTGGCGAAAAAATTCCTGTCGATGGTGAAATTATTAGCGGCAGTTCTAGCATTGATGAGTCCATGCTCACGGGGGAATCGATGCCCGTAGTTAAGCAAGTGGGGGCAGAGGTTACAGGCGCAACCCTAAACCTCACAGGCGCGATCACCGTCCAAGTCTTACAAACTGGGGCAGAGACAACCTTGGCAAGAATTGTGTCCTTAGTGGAATCAGCACAGGCGAGCAAAGCTCCTATTCAGTACCTAGCCGATCGCGTGGCGGGCTATTTTGCCTATTCGGTAATGGCAATCTCGGCTTTGACATTTCTAGTCTGGTATGGGTTACTTCATGCAGAAATTGTCTTTAGTTTGCGCTTGGCGATCGCGGTTTTAGTCGTGGCTTGTCCCTGCGCCTTGGGTTTGGCGACCCCAACGGCGATCATGGTGGGTACAGGTATGGGCGCAGAAAAGGGGATTTTAATTAAGGGTGGGGCAAGTCTTGAAAAAATTGATCAATTATCAGCAGTAGTTTTTGATAAGACTGGCACTTTGACCACGGGTCAGCCTGAAGTCACCGATGTGATCACCAATGATTTAATCGTTTTTGGGCGCAAAATCATCGATCAAACTACCTTTAAAAGCCTCGTCGATCGCGAAGTGCCGACATCAGCCCTAAGGGTTTTACAAATCGCGGCTAGTGCTGAGGTTGGCGCAAATCATATTCTTGGGGCTGCGACAATTGCCAAAGCTCAGGAATTAAAGATTGAGTTATTACCAACTAAATCTTCGCAAATCGTGGCGGGTTGCGGCGTGGAAGCGTTACTTACTACGGGCGAAAATATTTTAGTGGGTAATGCGACTTGGTTAGATGAGTGCCAAGTGCAAATTTCGAGCGAGATTTCAGAGCGATCGCAGCAGTTAGCCCAAACGGGTAAAACGCCGATATTTGTAGCATTGGACAATCAACTCTTGGGTCTAATAGCCATTCGCGATCGCCTAAAACCTGAAGCCCCAGAAGTGATTCGCCAAATCGAGGCGATGGGTCTGCAAGTCTGGATGCTCACAGGCGATCGGCAAGAAACTGCCAAGGCGATCGCGGCTCAGCTAGGCATCCCACCCGAAAGGGCGATCGCTGAAGTAAAGCCCGATGGCAAAGCCGCCGCCATTCTCAAATTACTGGCCACAGGTCAGCGCGTGGCGATGGTGGGAGATGGGGTGAATGATGCTCCTGCCCTTGCCAGTGCCACCGTCGGCATTGCCCTCAGTTCAGGAACCGATGTGGCAATGGAAACTGCGGATATAGTATTAATGCGTCATGGACTTAGTGATGTTGTACCCGCGATTAATCTCAGTCGAGCCACCTTCAACAAGATCCGCCAAAATCTAGTTTGGGCTTTTGCCTATAATACTTTGGCAATTCCCATCGCCGCAGGGGTTCTCTATCCCAGTTTTGGATTCTCTCTCAATCCCACGATCGCAGGTTTAGCGATGGCACTTAGTTCTGTCAGCGTAGTTTTAAGTTCATTATCCTTACGACGCGCACAGTTAAAGTGAGAAATCGCCCCTTTGGGGAGAATTACATCCTGTGTACTACAGATAAACTTTCAAAAAGCTGGCTTCGCCAGCTTTTTGAAAGTTTATCTGGGTTTTAAGAAAGCTCTGTACCACGCAATAACAATAGATAAACCTAATGGATTGGATTAATTTAATTATCGCAGGACTATTAGAAGTCGTGTGGGCAAGTAGCTTGAAATATACCGATGGACTCACCAAACCCATACCCAGTCTAATTACTCTCGCAGCCCTTACCGCCAGTTTCATTCTCCTTGCTCAAGCCTTAAAAACCTTACCCATAGGAACAGGTTATGCGGTGTGGACAGGCATTGGCGTAGTGGGTACGGCGATCGTTGGTTCCATATTTTTAGGTGAACCCCGCGACTTGCCGAGATTTATCTCTATTGGTCTGATTGTTTTGGGAATAGTTGGTTTGCGATTTGTAGGATCGAAATGATAGGATCAAAGGTAATTAGCAGAAATAGGACTTAAGCAAAAGAACGCATCGTAAGGGCAATTCATGAATTGCCCTTACGATGCAATGCAGGTTTCAAGTCATTTTGCGTAAGTCCCAAGAAAACCACAATCTGCCCTATTGCCTAAAACAAAAGAAATAACAGAAATAAACGAATGGATTCTAAACCGTTAAACGATAAATCTTTGAATGCTCTGAACGCTAAGTCATTACTATTAAGTATTCTCAGCTTATTGTCTGTTTTTTTTATTGTCTTCACTTTACAGGCAAGTTGGAATAATCCACAGGAGCAGACCAAATTAGATTTATTACAGACAGACTTGATTTTACAAGCAACTCAAGTTCCTGATCAGTCAAAAGATAATCAAGATGATCCAGTGGGGAATCTGTTGCAATCCTTAATCAGCGATGGCAATCCTCAAGACTCGCAGGATATTTATGCACCATCCCTAAGAAGTTATCAGGAAGTACTTCGCGCCAATAAGTCCGCCCTTGAGCGCATCGATCAACTATCTCAAAGTGAGAGTAAACAGTCGGATAATTCTCAAGATTTCTCTAAACAACGTCAAAAGAAGTTAACCAGTGTTAGCGAAATTAGCGTGCGGACAGGATTATTGCAAGTACGAACTGGCGATATTCAAGGGGCGATCGCGACATGGGCAAGTGTTAGCGAATTAGAAGACCAATCGATAACTACTCATGGATTAACTGCCCAAATCCTCAAAGGCTTATGGTCAGAGCCGACCACCTTATTTCCCAATGCAGAAAGCCAACTCCGCAATACCCTTGATGGCTGGTATCGTCAATTTTCTCTGGCAAAATTGTATGAAGCTCAACAAAGAACTGAGAAGATTCTCGAATTAAAAAAGCAATCACAGATAGAAGTTAATTTAGCAATTAGTCGTTTAGTTGTTATCAATTCCATTCCTCTCATTGGTGGCAGTATTGGTTTACTGCTCTGGGTAGGATTATTCATCCAATGGATTTTCTTTCGTAAATCTTCTGCTTTTTACACAGGTTCTCAAACCGATCTCGATCAAAATCCCCAGCAAATTAATTGGCAAGTGCCTTGGGGACTGGGGACAACTTGGGAGGTAATGATTTTATGGTTTACCGCATTTTGTCTCACCACTCAATTATTCTTGCCATTGGGCTTTGAGTTGTTAGGGATAGAATCAAGGGCTAGTGACAATTTCACAGTACAAGCATTGCTAGTGTTAATCCCCTACACACTTTCCGTTATCCCCATGTTACCGATTATTCAAACTAGTCTCGCTTCCTATCGCCCTTTACCAGAAGGTTGGTTTCGTTTCAAGTTTAATTCACCACAATGGTTAGCATGGGGAATTGGTGGTTACTTCGCGGCTATTCCCTTAGTGCTAATTGTCTCTGTAATCAGCCAAAAATTTTTGCAAGGTCAAGGTGGCGGCAATCCTTTATTACCAATTTTGACTCAAAGCCAGAATGTTCTGCCCAAGTTTTTACTCTGGTCAACCCTTGCGATCGCTGCGCCATTTTTTGAGGAATATTTGTTTCGCGGATTTTTACTTCCTTCCCTGACTAAGTTTTTGCCAGTCTGGGCAGCGATCGCGCTCAGTGGATTTGTATTTGCTATAGCCCATTTAAATCTCGCTGATATTATTCCCCTAACGGTTTTAGGAATGGTGATGGGTTTTGTCTATTGGCGATCGAAAAATCTCCTGTCTTCGATGCTGCTGCATTGCCTCTGGAATAGCGGCAGCTTCTTGGCGCTAATCGCCCTTGGTGGTAAATAAATTTAAGGTTCGC
>DCSN01000132.1:0-1089 GCA_002325645.1 Pseudanabaena sp. UBA1465 | reverse complement strand
GCGAACCTTAAATTTATTTGCGAAGGAAGATCCAAGGATGTTCTATAAAAGCAGAAATATTGCCATTAAAGGGAGAACTTTGCGATCGGTTTTGAGCAGCTAATAAATTTAAAAATCGTTCTACATCTTCAAAATTTACCTGATGGATTAAATAGCGCGATAGGAACTGTCGGACGATTCTTCTTTGCAAAGCTAAGGGTTGAGCTTGCAAAAGTTGGCGATGTAAACAAGGAGATTGATCATCCCAAATCACGGAGACATTCTCTTCAAAAAACTGACTAGCCTGCTCCTCCAAATAGATCACATCACTATGTAAAAGTTCGGCTGTTTGGGCGATCGCGGTTTCTAGCTGTGGATTAAAATGGGTTTGGAGATAGGGAAGAGTTTCTAAACGCAAGCGATTACGTCGATAATTTAAATCTTGATTGGTGCTATCTTCCCAAATAGTAATTTGATTTTCTCGACAAAATTCTGCGGTTTCATGGCGGCTGACATTTAATAAAGGTCGGACTAAACTTATTTCAGGAGTAAGCGATCGCCGCCAAGTTAAAGAAGCCAAGCCATCCGCACCACTACCGCGCATCAAGTTATACATCAAAGTCTCCACGCGATCGCTGCGAGTATGCCCCGTAATCACATAGTTACATTTATAAATCTGTGCCATTTCGATTAGCATTGCATAGCGCCATTCCCTCGCCATCGCCTCATTTTTGGGCGCTATTTCCGCAGTTCTTACACAAAAATCTATTCCCCATTCCCTTGCTATCTTTTCTACATGATTGGCATTAGCGCTGGAGTCACTGCGCCAACGATGATCGCAATGGGCGATCGTTAAATTCCAGTTAAATTTTGCTTGCTGCATCAACAAAAGTTTGGCTAAGCACAGGGAGTCTTGACCACCAGATACCGCAATTAAAAGACTGGCGTTGCTGGGCAATAAATCAACTTGCGATCGCAACACAGTGTTTAATTCAGCCCTTAATCGCTTCGTAAATTGTCCTGTAAATTGCCTCATCAATTTTGATATTTAACTCCATGCCCTGCGCTGTATGGTAGCACCTTCATTATTACAGCCTATTGAGGCTTTGA
>DCSN01000160.1 GCA_002325645.1 Pseudanabaena sp. UBA1465 | reverse complement strand
GGTGCATTACACCCTACGCAAGTTATAGCGATCAGCGTAACGCATCAGTCAATTCTAATACATGGTGCGTTACGCTCTGCTAACGCACTCTACGCAAGATTCAAATTATCAATAGCTTATAATTATGATTTATCGAGTATTTAAATTCATGCGATCGCTCAGAAACTGGGTAATTATTACCCTAATCACCATATTTACCGTAGCTTGTAACCCTGCTATCCCTTCTCAATCTTCGGCTCCAACCTCTCCTAACAATTCCCGAACAACAGAGGTGAAACCCGTTGGTGCTTCTAAGGTGGTTGCCTTGACCTCCCTTTCCGCCGATATTATCTATCGCTTAGACAAAAACAAATTAGTCGGCATCCCTGGCAGTAAACTATTGCGAGAGAACGCTGAACTTTCTCAAATCACCCAAGTTAGCGAAGGGCAAACGCCTCCCAACCTAGAGAAAATCATCGCGCTCAAACCTGACTTGGTAATTGGGGCAACGGGATTTCATGATCAAATTCTCGAAAAACTGAAAGGGCTTGGCATTAAGACCATGACTTCTAGCATTACCAGTTGGCAATCCCTAGAGCAATTAACTAAGGCGATCGCCACTGAAATCCAAGCCGATCCCACTGCCCTAATTCAGTCCTATCAATCCCTAATTGCCACCAAGTCCACTAAACCAGACTCAACCCTCGTCTTCGTCAGTTCGCAACCAATTCTTGCACCAAATAAAAATAGTTGGGCAGGGGATTTGTTAACTCAGTTTCAAATTAATAACGCGGCTGCCGATTTACAAGGTCAAAGCCCTATGCGTGGTTACATTGCCCTTTCTGCCGAGAAGGTTTTAGAAGCAAATCCCAAGGTTCTCATTCTCGTTGACACTCCCAATAGTGCCGTTGAAAAATTTAAAGAAGCTCCCTTTTGGGGACAACTTGAGGCTGTAAAAAGCGATCGCGTCTATACCTTCGACTATTACGGATTAGTCAATCCTGGCAGCATTGAGGCAATTACCAAGGCTTGCGAAAAGTTACAAGCGATCGTTAACGCTAAGGTGTAGGCTTAGAGTCAGTAGATACTACTGGCTCAACTGGCGCAATTGGATTGGCGGATGGGACTGAAGGCACTGGCTCTGAAATCACTGGAGCAGTAACAGTTGTAGGCTTTGCCAGTTTTTCTTCCCTTTGACGACTTTCTTCTGCTAGTCTAGTTTGTTCAGATTGCTGAGCCGCTAGTTGTGCAGCTTGCTGTTCAGCTAGTTGTGCTGATTCCTGACGACGACGTGCCTCATTCTCACGTTGGAACTTTGAGCCATCCTCTTCAAAAGTGACACGCACTTTGACATTAGCTCTACCCTGTTCAGGAATGGTTTGCGGATTAAATTGCCATTTGCTCATCGCTTCAATGGTTTCGCGATCGGTTTGGGCATCTCCACTAGACTGGCGTAAGCGTACATTTGTCACACTGCCATCGGGAGCAATATCGTATGTAACTCTGGGAGTACCCTCTTTACCGCGATATTGAGGCTTGGGACAGCTAAGACATTCCAGTTTCGGTGGTGGATTGTTGCTGGGTTGACTGGGAAGAGGGAGTGGATTGCTCGGTAAGACTGCGCTGGTTTTTGTACCTTTTCCATTGGGGCTGCCATTAACAACACCGTTAATAGTTCCATTCTTGGAGCCATTGGGCTTGCCGTTAATCTTGCCGCCTATCATAAATCCTGTCGAAGTCTTAGCATTCCCAAAACCAGAACCAGTTCCATCTTTAGCAATGATCGCTCCTCCACCAGTTTGAATTTTTGTGTCACTGACTGTTGCCGTAACTAGAGGTTTGAAAGTGTCTGGAGCAGCAGTATCTTTTCCTTCTTTTAAAGGTAAAGGTTTCACATCTTCGGGAGCAAGGGCGATCGCTACGCGAGCAGCCTCGACAGATTGCAGAGCTTCATGATCAACATTATTAACTGATTCTGTTACTATAGTTTCCTTAGGAGCTTCTACTGTTTTGTCTTCAGCTACTTGGGTCGTATCAAAGCTAACTTCTATAGTGTCGTCGAGTTCATTACTAGCGGGCTTCCATAAAGTGGTAACAGGAGCAATCATGACGGCAGCATGGATGCAGGTAGAACCAACAAAACCTACAAATAGTAAGGATGACAGGGAGCGATTTTCTTTTTGTGAATGGGTATTAGCAGTTTTAGATATGTTTTTCATGGCTTACTTTTCTATAGCAATTAGCAATTAGCTCTCTCTTTTTCCTTAACTGCTTTTGGTGGCGATCGCCATTTTGACTCGTGGAATTTGGCGCAATTGATCCATGATTTGGACAACATCACCGTGAGGAACGAGGCGATCAGCATTAAGAACTACGACTAAATCTTGATTGGGTTCCAGTAAATCTTTTACGCGATTGCTAACTTCAGTAAGACCTATTTTTTGTTTGTTTAGAAATACTTCTGCTTTATCATTGATGCTAATCGTAGCTCTAGCAGGTGTTTTTTGTAGGGTTCCTGACTGAGCTTGTGGCAAGCTTACAGGCAAGCCTTCAGTGCGATTTAGGAATAAAGATGACATTACAAAAAACGTTAATAGAGCAAATATCACGTCCATGAGAGGCAAAATATTTTTGATCTCCATAGGTTGATTTGCTAGTTCATTTTCATGACGGCGGCGGAGTCTTCTAGACATGGGTTTTCACCTGTTGACGATGCGATCGCAGATGTTGCAATTCCAATTGAGAGCAACATTCATCTAAATAGGCAACCTGTTGAGCATAGAGGGAACGGAATATACTTGCCGCAATTAGAGCTATTACTGCCACAATCAAGCCGACTGCGGTAGAAATGAGGGCTTCACTGATACCGCCCGTCACATTGAGGGATTTAGAACCACCAACGTCACCAAGGGTAAGGAAACTAAAGGAAGTGATTAATCCTGTCACAGTACCAAGTAATCCCAGTAAAGGCGCTAATCCTACAATAATTTCAAAAATGTTGTTGAACCGTTTGAGCATGGGGATTTCTGATTGAGTTTTAGCATCAAGAGCGAGTGAGAACTCGGCTGGTGTGGATTCGGGGATTGATATCGCCTCTAGGTAAATGCGGGCGATCGCCAAGTTCAAATGTTGTTGCAGAAACTCTTCAGCTTGAATGGAGGATTCTTGATGAATTTGTAGTGCGGTTCTGACTGTGCGTTTTTGATACTTCCTGATTTGCGACCAAAAAATTGCTCTCTCAATCGCTAAGGTAATTGTCAAAAAAGAACAAATCATCAGAGGGATAATTGTAATTCCTCCAGCAACAAGGGTATCGAACAGTCTAGACATGAGTTAAGGAAGTAATTTTGTTAAAGACAATGACACAGCACTTTTGCTGACAGATACCTTGGCATTTCGCACGAAAATGTCCCTTTAGGTGTTAAGAAGGCGCAAAAGCGTAGAGTTTTATAGTAATTTCGATAGGTTGATTCTATACTTATTAATAATAACTGTCAATAAGTAGAAAGATATTTATTAAATTGCGCGTGGCTCTGGTCAAAACAAATAAGCCTGAGAATAGAACTAATAAACTCCAATCGGTCTGACTTAAAAATCTTTCCGATCGCAGTCTTCGGGTAATCAGTAATCCTAAAGCTGCTAGAAATGCGGACCCTGCTAAAGGGAATCCCATGGATACATTCCGTAAAGGGTAGTGTCTCAGAATTGTTGGGGAGCAAATAAAACTCGGAAATTAGAATCAATAGCTGGCTCATTTTTGCAGTTTTTATCCAATTTTTCGATCCAACAACTTTAAAACCTACATTCAGCAGGTTATT
>DCSN01000171.1:8801-16600 GCA_002325645.1 Pseudanabaena sp. UBA1465 | reverse complement strand
CACAAACTAATTTAGAACCAGGAGCGATAGATTGGCAAAACAACATTATTTAGATATTCGTAAGTCTCATTAATAGAATGATGTGCATCCCATAATGTGTAAGCTGCGACTTGTGGATCGTTAGCATAGGTAAAAATATTTTCGGCATCTTCAATGGTTATTTTCCGAAGAATCAGTCTTGGTGTTTGTAAAATCAAAAATTGTTCTGGTAGATCTAGCATGGTAAAAATTTTATAAAATCAAGGGCAAACTTTTTAACCCTATAGTCAGCTATAGGGTAGATACTCCCTTCCCAGTATCAAAATAGACATTAAAAACCAAGAATTAGACGTTGCGCCGCAACGTCTAATCTTTCACTGGGAAGGGAGTATTACGATAATTTTCTACACAATGCTTTACATTTGCCCCACTCATTACAGACTGAATGTAGAGTATTTAACAGTGATCGATGCTTAAAAACAATCCTAATTCACAACATTCCCATTTTTGAAACGTTAAGTACAAAGAAACGATTATGACTATCGCCCCTGTCGCCCCTAGTAAGGTTTTAGCAAAAGTTCCTGTTGATTCTAAGGCTCGCGTGAAGCAGTTCATGCAAAGCTTGCAAGACAGCATTTGCCAAGGTTTAGAGGAATTAGATGGCAAAGCTAAATTTAAACAAGATCAGTGGGAACGTCCTGAAGGTGGCGGCGGGCGATCGCGGGTAATTACTGATGGTGATTATTTTGATAAGGGCGGCGTAAATTTTTCTGAGGTTTTCGGCTCCCAATTGCCGCCAAGCATTTTGCGCCATCATCCAGAAGTTGCAGGTGAATTATTCTATGCGACAGGTACTTCGATGGTGTTACACCCTAAGAATCCCTACGCACCAACAGTTCATCTAAACTACCGTTATTTTGAAGCAGGTCCCATCTGGTGGTTTGGCGGTGGACTAGACCTCACCCCTTACTATGGTTTTGCCGAAGATGCAAAACATTTGCACACAACCCTTAAAGAAACTTGCGATCGCCACAATCCCCATTACTATCCTGTGTTCAAGCAATGGTGTGATGATTACTTTTTCCTCAAGCATCGCGGTGAGACTCGCGGCGTGGGCGGTATTTTCTTCGATTACCAAAATGGCGAAGATGGGCTTTACAAAAATAGTAATGATTCCACTAGCGCTCAAGTGATGAGTGACGAAATCGGTGATGTGCCTCGCACTTGGGAAGAAATCTTTGCCTTTGTTCAGGACTGTGGTAATTCCTTCTTACCAGCCTATACCCCGATCGCAAACCGTCGCCGCAATATAGAATTTGGCGATCGCGAAAAGCAATGGCAACTATACCGCCGTGGACGCTATGTGGAATTTAACCTCGTCTACGATCGCGGTACAATCTTCGGTCTGCAAACCAATGGACGCACTGAATCTATCCTGATGTCATTACCTCCGCTAGTGCGCTGGGACTATGACTATCATCCTGAACCTAATACTCCTGAAGCCGAATTGAATACAACCTTCCTAAAACCTCAAGACTGGGTTAATTGGCAAGTCTAATAAAAAAAGCATAAAAAAGCATAAAAAAAGCACCTCGTAAGAGGTGCTTTTTTTATAAGACTTTCAAGATAAGTAACTAGGGCTTTGTCAAGTGACTCATCCAAATAATAAAAAAAATATTAAGCGATCCCCTTTTTTGCTCGATATCTTGGAGAATATAAACATTCAAACGGAGTCGGCCTATTTAAAGATTCTGTGTTTAAATACCAAATTTAAAAACGATTTATATAAATAAAAGAATTGCCCTTTTAAGAGATGATACTTAAAAGGGCAATTCTTTTGTTGTTCTAATATCTTCAGATATGCTTATAGCTTGAGATTGAAAATATCGCGTTTCTTGTAATCTGATCAGCCAAAATATTTAGCCAGTTTTTGCCCAGAACTCCACTTTATCTCGATTCTGATGCATATTAGGCTTTGATCCAATTTTATGATAGAATTCATAAGGCAAAAAATACGGCTTTGGAGTTTTGATTCGCTCAATGAATACAGAAATTGTAGAAGATTTATTCACTCAGGGTTTAGAGCGCTACAAACAGGGTGAATCTGCGGCGACCTTAATTCCTGTGTTTGAGAAAGTGTGCGATCGCCAGCCCAAAGTTGCAAGTGGCTGGATTTGCCTATCTTGGTTATATTTACTAGATGACGATGCCAAATTAGCGCTTAAAGCGGCTCAAAAAGCAGTGAAGATTGCTCCCGAAGATCCTCAAGGACGGATTAATCTAGCGATCGCCATGTTGGAACTGTCTCAGAAGGGAGTCCGCGAACAAATTGAAGCGGCTCAGAATTGGCTAATGATTTTGAAAGATATCAAGCCAGAAATTGTTGAGAATTTTGAAGAAGGTTTACGTCGTCGTCCAAACTGGAAAGCACTTGAAAAGGTAAGAGAATGGTTGATTGACTAAAATTTAAATAACTTTATTCTCATTACTATTAATATTTGTTAACCCTGATTGATCGATTTGTCGATATAACTTTACGCAAGCTCATATAACTTTATAACTGCCACTGCTTAGTCAGAAAAACTTAACACAGTTTTTTTGTCAAGGGTGTTAGGCTACCTAAATATAAGTAACCAATTAGGGTTGGTAATTTTTTTATCACCTAAATTTTTTGATTTTTATTTAAAAGGAAGTTAATCACATGATCTTAGAAAATGTAAAAGTAAAGCCTGACACTCGCAATCATAAGGGCTTTTTTGTTTTAGAAGCTTCTTATAAATTGATTAACATTGATGGCAATGGCTGGGCTTTGATCTGTTTAGATGATTATGCTTGTCATTATGTCGATCCTGACGATCTAAAAATGCCTAGAGGATGGAAAAAATCTATCAGTAAAGAAGTTGTAAATGCTTAGCGATCGCTTTTTTGTTTCCTGCTATGTTTGATGTTAAAAAAATTATAATATTCTTAAAAAAGAGTGAGCTAAAGCTCACTCTTTTTTAATTTTTTTAGTTGTTGACAGATGCTAGGAATTATCGGTTATTGCTATATTAATGAACAACCCCGCCGCAAGCGGACGGGGTATCAAATTCTTTTTTACTAGCTTATTTATTGATACCTAGTCTTGCAACTAGATTCTCAAGCATTAACCTATCGTATTTCCTACGGTGTGAACCATACTCTAATTTAAAGCCGCCTCAGAACGGCGGTTTCGTACACCCAATTTTTCGATAAAGTTTATCGAGATACAGCAAGTGCAACTTCTCTTTCTTCAGGTGGTTTCAGACTAGGAAACAAGAAGTGATTTTCTTCAACATACTGTGCTCCAAATAGTCCTTTTTCTGCCCAGAAGTATCGATCTGTTGTATGCTCGTTGCGTCTTACAAGCAACAGTGCTGGAGGAAGAATGCCATGGGTATGGATGTACTTACGTGCAGCCGTCACAGGCTTGTCTTCACCACTATCGATACTAAATTGAGGAATATGTTCTAGGATTTTGCGCCCTTCTTGGCGACGTCTACTCTTCCGCTTACGTCTCCTTGCCAAATCGATACCTCCTAATTTAGACCCTGAAATGCGATCGGGATTACAAAACATAGTTATTATAGCTAGAGTAAATAAGAAATTTCAACTTTTCTTTACAAATTTTCGTCAGAATGGATTTAAAGTGTCTTAATCTGATACGTTTTTGGGCTTATAAATTAAAATTTTCAGATTGTATACAGAAACACAATCAAAATAATCCAAAATACGATCAAGATTTGTGTGGCAAATTTAAAAAGCTGGCTCGGTCTATACTTGGATTCTAGTTAAAATGATTTAGCGCTTCAGCAAAATCTCGTACTCCCCGAAACTGCCGATATACTGAGGCAAACCGCACATAGGCAACTTCGTTAATATTTTGCAAATATTGCAAAACCATCTCGCCAATCTCAACACTAGAGACTTGATGGCGATCGCGGGTTTGTAGTTGTGCTTCGATTTCGTCAATGATTGATTCGAGGGTGGTCTGTGATACTCCAGTTTTTTCACAGGCGCGAATCATGCCTCGTAGTAGTTTGGAGCGATCGAAGGACTCACTCATACCATCGCGCTTTAATACGGTAATTGGCACAAACTCGATGCGCTCGTAGGTAGTAAAGCGGCGCTGACAATTGAGACATTCCCGCCTGCGTCGAATGCTACTGCCTGACTCTGCCGAACGAGATTCTAAAACACGGCTATCGGTATGCTGACAAAACGGGCAGAGCATGACATATCTCAAATTTATGAATTATTGCGAGCTTAGGCTTTGTTTTGGACTGTCCAAGCTATTCATTAACTTTAAATTATAGTGGGTCATTCCAAAATAATTTTTGTTGTAATTTTTGTTGAAAGTGTTGCTTTATAATACTTTCAACAAATTAATCAAAGACAATAGGCTTAAGCCCATTGTCTAACCTGCATAGGTCTAACCTGCATAGGTCTAACCTGCATAGGGATGTAAGACGACAGCTTTGAGGATGCGATCGCCTTTCCATAGCGGCAAAGACAGCCATAATTTCCCTGTATCGATCCATTGTTGTCGCAGGAACGCACAGCTAAGGTGCGGATTATTAGATTTCAAACAGATAATATTTAGGGTTGGTTCACAGACTAGTTCTAATTCGGGTGATGTTTCTACCCATTGATGTAAGTTATCGGAGAGATCTAGCGATCGCTCGACTAGATAGCGACAACCTGAAATCCCCATCGCTTTAAGAGCCATCCATAGCTTCAGGCTATCGGTACGGCGCGTTCCCTGTAGGTTGAAATTTCCAAAATTGAGTGTGTGATCATCCATATAGGGAAGTTCGCCATCAAAGCCATCGACAAGATGCTGTTTATCTTTGACGATGAGCATGGCACAGGTTCGCGCTACCCATAGCCATTTTTGCGGATTAAAGGTGATCGAGTCCGCCAGTTCACAGCCTTGAAATAGTGGTTGCAGTTTTGGCGAAAAAATCCCTGCGCCACCGTAGGCGGCATCGACATGAAACCAGCAGTCATAACGTTTAGCAATTTCTCCCACGGATTGAATTGCATCAACTGCCCCTGTAACGGTTGTTCCTGCGATCGCTGCCACAAAAAAAGGTTGTTTCCCTTGTCTAATTGCTTTTTGAATTTCTAGTTCTAATTCTTCGAGAATAATTTCGCCGCGATCGTTGGTGAGAACTCGCACTAAGTTCTCTTTACCAAGCCCGATCACATTCATGGCTTTCTCAAAGGAAGTATGCGCCGCATCCGAAACAAAGGCAACTAAATTATGAGAATTACCTAAAGTTATGCTCTGTGGTTGTTTCCAGTTTCTCGCTAATAATAATCCCGAAATATTGGCTAAGCTGCCGCCTGCGGTCAATGTGCCGAAACAATCAGTTCCCATTCCAAAGAGATTCCCAAACCATTGCATCAGTTGCGCTTCCATTTCTGTAAATACAGGAGCGAGTTCATAACTGAGCATATTGTTATTAATTGCCGAAATAAGTGCATCCGCCCAGATCGTAATCGCCGTAGGCACGCTGTCCATATGTCCCATGTAGCGAGGATTTTGGAAGTTA
Source organism: Pseudanabaena sp. UBA1465 (assembly GCA_002325645.1). Classification (GTDB taxonomy): domain Bacteria; phylum Cyanobacteriota; class Cyanobacteriia; order Pseudanabaenales; family Pseudanabaenaceae; genus Pseudanabaena. The sequence goes on along the minus strand of DCSN01000171.1, from coordinate 11,045 downwards.
ACAGTACGCGGTAAAACCTGCGATCGCACTTCGGCTAACAAGTCTGCAAGTTTATCGCCATGTTCAGGAATATTGATCTTAAAAGAGGATTGATCTTGAACGAAGGCTTGGTTTTGTGTATCTAGCACCGAGTCAACGATGAGATCGACAAAGGCATAGCCTAACTTGCGGATGTCTTCGAGATTGGTGCGATCGGGATTGAGAAAGTGGGAATCAAGAAAATTTTGTGACGAAAAATCGGGAGGAAAATCGGGCATTGGCGCGGTTAATGAGTTATATGCGCTACAGAAAGACACTTTGCGTCTTTCTGTAGCCTAATGGTTAACATAGGGAATGCGTGGAATCGAAGCGATTAAAGATTTGGTGTATTCATGTTGAGGATTGGTCAACACTGCCTCAGTGCTATCCTGCTCCACAATTTTACCCCTACGCATCACCGCAATGCGATCGCAGAAAAATTGGGCAACAGCGAGATCGTGGGTAATAAAGATGTAAGTTAGCTTAAATTCCTGTTTGAGATCGCGCATTAATTGCAAAACTTGGCTCTGGATTGACGCATCGAGCATACTTACAGGTTCATCGCAAATCAGAAATTTAGGATTAGTAATCAAGGCGCGGGCGATCGCTACCCGTTGCAATTGACCACCTGACAAGTCGGAGGGATAGCGATCGGCAAGTTGGGAATTAAGTCCAACTTTTTCCAAAATTGCATAGACTTTATCCTTAGCTGCTTCGAGATTTGGGACAAGATGATGAATTAGTAAAGGATCGGCGACGCTGTTAAAGACGTTCATATAGGGGCTAAAACAAGCGCGAGGATCTTGGAAGATCATTTGCATTTGCGATCGCATTTGGCGCAATTGTTCACCCTTGAGTCTGGTTAACTCCACACCGTTAAATCGGACAGAACTACCGCGATCGGGCTTGATTAGTTGCAAAATCGCCCGACCCGTCGTACTTTTACCAGAGCCACTTTCGCCAATAATGCCAAAGGTTTCGCCTGAAATTATTTCCAAATCAATGTCATCAACGGCTCTGACTAAACCACTAGAAGGATCAATGAAGCGCGTTAGCAGGTTTCCACCCGTAACATAATGCTTTTGGAGATGATTGACATGGAGAATCACTCTGGGAGCTGGTTTCAAAGAAGTCACTGATTTCTTGATCATCGCAAATTCTGGAGTTTTCTCTGGAGCATTCGTCTGTTCTTGACTGTTTTCTAGAATATTTGCATCAGAAGCTACGGGAATATCATCTGTAACTTCTTGATCAATCTCTTTCTCAACTTCTTGATCTTGAGGTTCAGATGCTTTAACAGCTAATGCTTCTGGATTAAAATGGAGAACTGAAGCCAATAAACTCTTGGTATAGGGATGTTGGGGATCGCGGAAAATCTGCTCCACATAGCCAGTTTCCACAATCACGCCGTTATACATCACCGCAATGCGATCGCAATATTCGGCAACCATGCCAAGGTCATGGGTAACTAACAATAAGCCCATCGATCGTGTTTTGCGAAGTACCGTTAGTTCTTTGAGAATATTAGTAGCTACCGTGACATCGAGGCTCGTAGTTGGCTCGTCAGCAATTAATAAAACAGGATTTAGTAATAGTGATAGGGCGATCGCCACTCTCTGCCGCATTCCGCCGCTAAATTCATGGGGATATTGCTTAGCGCGACTAGGATCGATGCGAACCGAGCGCAGGGCTTCATGGATGCGTTGTTTTGCCGACTGCGATGAAAGTTTAGGATAGTGGGAAGACAATACTTCTAACCCATGATCCTCGATGCTCATCAAGGGATCGAGCCTTGTCATCGGATCTTGAAAAATTAAGCCGACCTTTTCGCCGCGCCATGTTCCATCTTTTTTCTCAGCGATTTCTTCCCCATCGACACAAATTGTCCCCTCGACATTGGCATATTTGGGTAATAGCTTAATCAGCGATCGCCCGATCGTGGATTTACCACAGCCGCTTTCACCAATTAATCCGAGCGCTTCACCTGCTTGCAAATGAAAAGTCACGCGATCGACCGCAGGCGTTGCTTCGCCATAACGAACAGTCAAATTATCAACTTCAAGCAGCATGATTTTTTAGGGCTTTCTAAGAATTAATTGATCAGCATCTCAAGCTAAAATATCATAAAAGTCGTGAGTCTTAGGAATCTCAGCCGCGTTACTCGCTGAGAGGATGTCACAGCGCTTTGCGCTCAAACCCAAACCAAGAAAAAAATTGAAAGTGCTG
>DCSN01000171.1:2227-8753 GCA_002325645.1 Pseudanabaena sp. UBA1465 | reverse complement strand
CAGCACTTTCAATTTTTTTCTTGTGGCGCGATATAGCGGTTTTCAGTTGAGTGTGGCATAAAAAATGTGGTGGCAATTCATGAATTGCCACTACATTTTTTGCATTGTCTGTACAGTAGTCATTTGAAAACCGCGATAATATGGGGTTTGCAAGCAGAAAGAATGCTTTGCGCTCCTGTAATTCTATGAGATCCCTAAAATTGCTTTTTTGTAAGCAGTCCGCTCATTAATGCGATTAACATAGGCTTCAACAGCAGGATATTCGGCATAGGATAGCTTCAACATCAAAATCCCATAGCCGAGAATGGAACCAACTGCCACATCTGCAACCGAGAAGTGATCGCCTGTGAGATAGAGCTTGTTTTCGAGAACTTTATTTAAAGCGCCAAGCAAGCGCGGAGTTTCTTTTTCACGGCTTTCCGCCACAAATAAACCAGTGCCAAGGGTGGAATTGGCAAACAATACCCATTGAGCAGCGATCGCTCTTGCTTCGACAGTTTTTACCTGCTCATATTTATCGGCAAGGTATAGCAAAATCGCGCCAGATTCCCACAATTGAAAATCACCTTCCGTAATTGCTGGAACTTTGCCGAAGGGGTTAATGGCTAAAAATTCAGGTTGTAAATGTTCGCCTGCCTGCATGTCCAGAAGTTGAAACTCGTAGGGAGCTTGGATTTCTTCTAAGTACCATTTCACGATTGAGGCACGACTTCTCGCGCCACCATAAAGTTTTGTCATTGTTTTTGAATTTCAAAGTTGCAATATTAGGACTTACGCAAAATGACTTGAAACCTGCATTGCATCGTAAGGGCAATTCATGCATTGCCCTTACGATGCATTCTTTTGCGTAAGTCCTATATTATATTAAGACATAAAACCCAAAAGAGAGAGGCGGCGCATTGCGCCGCCTCTCTCTTTTGGGTTTTGGATCCATACTACAGATTGCGTAGGGGAGTTTCCTGTCCGTAAATGAACTTGCGCTCTAGGTTATTGCAGACCAACCAAACCGCGATCGCAATTACCGCCGTAATAGAACCTGATAAAAGTATGGGTAAATTTGCCGAGAGGAAATAGCTAATCAAGGGCGTGGCTGTCCATGCGATCGCCGCGATGATTAGACTTGCTGTTTTTAGCGATCGCACAGTTTTTAAGGCTTTACGACAACTGGCACATTTAGAAGTATGAGAATGATAACGATCTAAGAGAACTTCTTTGGCTAAAGGCGCAGCGAGTCTTTGACCAGCAAAGGGATCGGCTTTATAGCGAGTTACCCATTTTCGCAATTCAGAAACGTAGGTGTCGGCGGCAGTTGCTAAATAGAAAGCTTTGGCATAATTGCCATCATTTTCTCTTTGAGCCAAGGCTTTTTCTAAATAGCGTTCTTGGTGATGCAGAAAAATCTGATCATCTTCGAGAATTCCATTCTGACCAATATGGGAATACCAACGCGGAGTGATGCTAATAAAAAATCGAGGAATTGCCGAATTGAATTGGAAGGGAAATCGCGCAAACATCCGACATTCACCTTTGCGGGTGGGCGTGGCATATACGACTGTCATGGTTCTGCCAAATTGCTTAGATGTGAGGTCATGCCACATTAAGGAAGGCGCAATAAAAGTTGTATCTTGCGTTCCTAATTTGCCTCGGCGGGGACCCTCTTCCCATGTGCCGTTAAAGCCATTTTTATCGGTTTCGAGAACTTCTAAAACCATCGGTGCGGCATTGGCGCGATTGCCTACAGATTTGTGATGGGTAAAGGGAAGATGACTCGCATCAAGGACATTTTCTAAAAGGGTAATTGCATCGTAGGGAAGATCGCGAAAGGTTCCGAAAAGAGTCCATTTTTCCAGTTCGCTGTCAAGGGGATCGACGATGGGAATCTTAACCTGTGGCGCATTTTCAGGTTTGCCAGCGTAAATAAATAGCAATCCCTGACGCTCGGCAGTGGGCAATGATTTCACACAGGCGCGTTTTGAGGTGTGAGCATTGCCGCCTTCAGGTTGTTGAGGAATGCGATCGCAACTGCCATCACCTTTAAACGCCCAACCATGATAGGGACATTCCAATAAGCCATCTTCAGCAATTCTACCTTCCGATAGAGGCACGAGGCGATGGGGACAGCGATCGTCAAAGGCTTTCCATGCGTTGCTATGACTGTCCCACCAAATCACCAGATCACGCTCTAGCAGAGTAAATTTGGCAGGTTTTGTTTTATCTAAATCTTCGGTGTAAAAGACGGGATACCATACCTCTTGCCAATCAAAGCGATCGGGATCTTGTCCACCCGCAGGCAAAATTTGGGTAAGTTCATCGCGCAGCAAGGTATTTGCAGTCATGGGTACAGCTAGACCATCAAATTGTAAAGTTATGTATAGTTTAGCTTGCGATCGCTTTAATTGCCCAAAAAGAAAGGAGCGTAAGCTCCTTTCTTTTTGGTACAGCCTATTGAGGCTTTGAGTAGTACATAAATATTTTTAAAAGCGGCGCGAAGCGCCGCTTTTAAAAATATTTATGGGTTTTAAGTAAGCGCAAAGCGCTGTAATTCTTAGCTAAGTGCCAATAGTTCAGGATCTTGGAATAGTGGTGTACTTAAATAACGCTCACCAAAACTAGGCTGAATCATTACAATCATTTTCCCTGCATTTTCAGGACGTTTGGCAACTTGAATCGCCGCATATAGTGCCGCACCACTGGAAATCCCTGAAAGCAATCCTTCTTCACGCGCTAATCTGCGTCCAAAGGCGATCGCCTGAGTGTCATCAACAGGAATAATCTCATCAATCAATTCTGTTTTCAAAACATCAGGGATAAATCCTGCGCCGATACCTTGAATTTTATGAGGACCAGGACGACTGCCTGCTAAGACTTGGCTATTGGCTGGCTCGACGGCGATCGCCTTAAACTCTGGCTTGCGGGATTTAATGACTTCGGCAATCCCTGTAATTGTGCCACCAGTCCCAACTCCTGCAATCAGAAAATCAATCTGTCCATCGGTATCTTCCCAAATCTCTTCGGCAGTAGTTTTGCGATGGATAGAAGGATTAGAAGGATTACGGAACTGCTGCAACATATAGGCGTTGGGCGTAGCTTCAGAAATTTCCTTAGCCCGACGGATTGCACCACCCATCCCTTCAGTCCCAGGGGTAAGTTCGAGTTCGGCTCCATAGGCGCGTAACATCGCCCGACGTTCTAAACTCATAGTTTCTGGCATGGTCAAGATTAAACGATAACCCTTAGCCGCCGCCACCATTGCGAGGGCAATCCCTGTGTTGCCTGAAGTTGGCTCGACGAGGATCGTCTTATTAGGCGCAATTAAGCCCTGTTCTTCTGCTTCTTGGATCATGTTCACACCGATCCGATCCTTAACGGAAGCCGCAGGATTCATGCTTTCCAGTTTGACAATAATTCTGGCGACACAGCCTTCAGCATTGGGAATGCGTTGCAATTCAACTAAGGGGGTGCGCCCGACTAATTCGGTAATGTTATTGGCGATTTTCATAGGTAAAAGCTTGAATGATTGCTGTTAAATGAGCCTGTAGTCAACTTTAGAGCATTTCGAGATCCTCTAGTTTCTAACCAAATCAGGCGATCGCTACTTTTATGTCCCAAAAGCTACACACACTAACTCTTTTCGGGTTTAATAGTGATATTGCGATCGCAAAAAAATTTCACACCGTCATCACAAACTTATTAAGTTAATTATTATGGCTACTACTTTAAAAGATTTTTTAGGAGAATGTCACACTCTCGGCTTAGTGCGTCTGATCGTCACCAGTGATGCGGGTGTACTAGAAGCAAGGGTAAATATCGAGAAGCTTTTTTATGCGGAACTGCCTAAGGGCAAGTATGCGAATATGCACTCCGAGCATATTGAGTTTCACCTCAACATGGACAAAATCACCGATGTCCGCTTTGAAACCGCCGAAGCTAAACGCGGAAATTTCACCACCTACGCGATCCGTTTCCTTGATGCCGAAAATAAGCCGCAAATGAGTGCTTTCCTACAATGGGGTAAACCAGGTGAATATGCCGAAGGTCAGGTCGAAGCATGGGCTGCGCTCAAGGACAAATACGGCGAAACTTGGAAGCCTGTACCTATTGAGAGTGTATAAATCATATATGCAGCACTTTGCGCCGTATATATCTATTTAAAAATCACACATTACCAGTATCGCCGTTAGGTTGTCATGACCATTAATATTATTTCCTAACTCCATCAAATTATCTAAACCAGTTGCTAGATCAACCTCTTTATTTAAAATCGGTAATAAATGAGTTTGCCAATTCTGCTCGATTACATCGTTATCGCACAAACCATCAGAGCATAGTAAAAATAGCGTTGACTCTGTTAACTCAAAAAACTGAATTGCAGGATCTAATTGCCCACTAGAATTTGGTCCCAAAGCTTGGGTCAATTGATGGGCATCAGGTCTTGCCAACGCCAATTCTCGATCCATACCAAGATCAATTAACTGATTAAAAACTTCATGATCGCGAGTGATTTGTTCTAATTTTGGAGAAGATCTATTAGTAACTTGATAAATACGGCTGTCTCCCACATGGGCGATCGCCACATTCAGATCATGAAGCGCCAGCATCGCCAGAGTTGTCCCCATTCGGCTTAAAGATTGCCGCTTTTCAGTTTCATTCTTTAAAAAGATTTCTTGATTGGCGTTAGTAATAATTTTATGGAGCTTCTTTTTCCCTGGTAAAGTATCAATCCAAAATGGCAGAAATTGATTAGTAATCGAATTAACAGCGATCTCACTTGCCTCTGCGCCCCCCTCATGTCCACCCATGCCATCGCACAACACAAATAAACCACGATAACTGCGATCGCTGATTTGACTTTTGCCATGAATATGCCGCGTCTGAAAAATTGTTACAAAGTCATCTTCATTATGATCGCGCTGTTTCCCCACATCAGTTTTGCCAGCATAGTTAATATTCTGTAAATGCAAATCGGAAGACATAATTAACTTACTTTCTGAAGATATATTTGTCTCTCCATCAATTACCTCCCCCAAATCTTTTAGCTGATCATCCTCAGCTATAATTTCCTCTGCTATATCAGTCTTATCAGCTTGCGGCATCTCGGAAATGTTGATCGGAACTGTAATCGCGATCGCATTATCGACAAATAAATCTGTCAACTTTTTATGGGTGATTTCCCAATTATTTTCTGACTCTACGTTAGCCGACAAATCTTCTAACAAATCTTCTAAATCGAAAGGTTGCGTTATATCTTGATCAGCAATTTCAGTCACAATTTCAGTCACAATTTCAGTCACAATTTTTAAGCCACAAAATTGGCAAAATTGATAAGCATCAGGATTTATCGTATTGCAACTAGGACAGATACTCATAATTGTGTTTTAGGTTTGTCCAATATCAGAAATTAGATTCATAATGGGGGAGAAGAATTAAAGTAATCGCACCCATGACCGATTCTACCAGACTCAACCCTGCTCAAGAGATCAGTCTCGGACGAGACTTTACAACGCTTTCACAGCATGTCCTGTCGCAATTTGGCACATTTTCCCCCGAAGCGTACGATTTGAGTGCATTAATGGGACGGATTGGCTTAGCAGGCAAAGCGATCGCCCGACATCTGAGCCGTGCAGGTTTAATAGAAAATGTACTGGGGGTCACAGGTGAAGTTAATGTCCAAGGCGAAGCGGTCAAAACCATGGATCACTATGCTAATCGCGTATTTTTACGCGCCTTTGAGCAAAGTGGCTTAGTCTGTCGCCTTGCCTCCGAAGAAATGGAAAAGCCCTATTACATTCCTGAAAACTGCCCCATTGGTCGCTATACCCTACTTTACGATCCCATTGATGGCTCCAGCAATATCGATGTGAATTTAGCGATCGGCTCCATCTTTTCGATTCGACAACAGGAGGGAAATGACGAATCAGAAGAAGCCTTAGATTTATTGCAATCAGGACGTAAGCAAATAGGTGCTGGCTATATTCTCTACGGTACTAGCACCATGTTGGTTTACTCCCTTGGTAACGGTGTTCATGCTTTTACCCTCGATCCGAGTATTGGTGAATTTATTTTGTCTCAAGAGAATATCCGTATTCCCCTTAAAGGTTCTATTTATAGTGTTAATGAGGGTAACTTCTGGCAGTGGGAAGAACCGATGCGTGAATATGTCCGATATATTCAGCGCCAAGAGGGTAATACGGCTCGCTATTCAGGAGCGCTGGTTGCTGATATCCATCGGATTCTTTTTCAGGGTGGTGTGTTTCTCTACCCCGGAACAGTCAATCATCCCGATGGCAAATTACGTCTACTTTATGAATCCGCCCCGTTGGCATTTTTAATCGAACAGTCAGGTGGACGAGCAACCACTGGCACTCAAGAAATTCTCGATGTGATTCCGCAACGGCTCCATAGTCGTACTCCTTTAATTATTGGCAGCGTCGAAGATGTCAAAATGGTGGAGTCATTCATATAAAATTGTGGCGCAAAGCCCCACAATTTCCATGACATCAAATATAAAACCCAAATAGTTGAGCCG
>DCSN01000171.1:0-2165 GCA_002325645.1 Pseudanabaena sp. UBA1465 | reverse complement strand
CGGCTCAACTATTTGGGTTTTATTGCTTTAGACAGATGATGCTTACGAAATTAAAAACCGTAATCCTGTTAAAGCCAATGTTTACGATAATGGCTCTTTACGCAAGCTAAGTAAATTCGTAAGCTTGCGTAAATCATCAAAATAATCGCTACTTATACTCGGCGCGATCGCATCATCAATCTGCCCTGTGTATCACAAGAAAAACCTTGATAAATTTTCCCTGCGTTGGGGGGGTAGGGCTAATTTACAAGTAGCGAGGGCTTTTAGTTCTGCCGATGAGATATTGGATCTAAGGCGGGTGTGAGTCGAGAATAGGTATCTAAATCTAATACAACACCGATGCGATCGCCTTGTTCGTTGGTTATGTACTGTATTCAAGCATAATTTAACTACCAAGATAAATTTCTACTTATGTCTGGTTTCTATCTATCCAATAATTTGGTTTGCGTTGTAAGTGCATAACGGCTAGGATCTGGATGCGATCGCTACAAACTCGGTACACAATGCCATAGGGAAATCCGTCAATATGGCAACGTCTAGCATCTGCGATCATTGGTGTCCAAGCATTCGGAAACTGAGCAATGCGATTGAGGGTTCTTTCAACGGCATCAATAAAGGCTTGGTTAAGTTTCCGATTGATGCTGTCATAGTATGAAGCTGCTGCTTCAAGTTCTAGTTGTGCATTAGGATCAAACTCAAGAAACATTAGCGATTCCTTAGTTGTTGCAATACTTGATCGGCTGGGATTAAGGTAACTTTGCCTTGATCGATCGCTTCTATGCGATTAGATATTTCTCTATTCCAAGCTGTTTCAATTTCGGGATTAATTTCATCAAGGCTGTTAAGGAGATGTCCTGCAAGCATGGCGCGGTAAAGCGGGGGCAGGGTTAAGACTGCTCCAAAAATTTCATCATAGGTTGCGTTAGTCATAAAGAAAGCTCCTTACAAAGCAAGTGAGCATATCTTAGCATTTTGGGTTTAGGTGCGCTCATTCAATGGTGGCAAGCTATTCATGATTTTAACTACGGTTAAAAAACTAGCAGCTTTAATGATAGAAACATTTTGAAATGGATGTAAATCTAAAAGATCGGCATCGCCTATAATGATGTAGTCGGCTTCACCACAGACGGCTAACTCTAGGAATTTATCATCTTTTGGATCGCGACAGGCTCGGATTTGCTGGTTGATTGTGACTCTTTCGACCTGCTGGCTTAACTCCGTTAGAAATTTATTACGCTGTTCTAAGGAGATGTATTTTTGGAGTTTTGGGCGGCTGATGACGTTTTCTATTTCTGATTGAACTTCATCTGACATCAGAAGTATCGCTTGAGATGTGGCATAGTCAAAGACCTGCTGGGGCAGTGAATTTACAGCCATTAAGCCACTGACCAAGATGTTGGTATCGATTACTAATCTTAGTTTAGTCATCCTTGAGGATTTCCTCTAAGATTTCGGGAGTAAGTCCCTTTTGTTGGGCTTCTAAACGAATTTCTTGAACTACTTTTTGGAGTGGGGTTGGTTGGGAAACACATTGCAAAAAGATGCTAACAAGCGTTTGCAAGGCTTGACGGTTTTCAGGGGTTGTATTTTGATATGCCTCGGCGATGGGGGCTTCGACTTGAAGGGTGATCGGTTTAAGCATGGTGTGTCTATCTCTCATTCAATGCTGGCAAGCTGTTCACGATTTTAACTGACTCGACACTAACGCGCACGATGCGCTTTACGAGGTCGAGGATGTAGCGTGGGTCGTCTGACCAGTCGTTGGGATTATTGGTGATGCCGCTATCTTTGTCGCGGGTGAGTTGATAGCGTTCCATGATCCATTCTAGGGCGGGTTTGCCGTTGACGATGTATTCGTAGGCTTTTAATGGTATGCCTGAGAGGGTGATTTTGCTGTTGTAGATAATTGTGGTTTTGTCTACGGCTTTGTTGCGGTTGGGGAATTTCATGCGCTCTACGCGATAGTCTTTGGCTTCGAGATAGAGTTCGCTTTTGAATTCTTCTAAGGGATAGGGTTCTATATTTTCATAGTTGAGATGCCATTGGGCGAGGTTGCGTCCTGCGGTGCTGAAGCTATGGAAGTCGGCGGCGTAGGGGATGCGGGGTAGCATTTTTTTGAGGTCGGCGGCGAAGCGTTGTTTGTATTCGGGGCTATGGAGGATGCC
>DCSN01000216.1 GCA_002325645.1 Pseudanabaena sp. UBA1465 | reverse complement strand
AAACTTTTCAAACAGTCTCTTAGAGATCGGCGCAATTCAAGCCTATTTTTGATAAATTGACCGCGATGGCTAAGCTCCGCACCAAATATAACTTTCTCACCTTGTACTAATGCAAGTCCCGTTGTTTTGGAGCCAGCATCAATCTTTATCTCAATTGGTTCTGGATTCGCGATCACTTCCTTTTTTAGAATAATAGTGAATGGAAATCTACGAAATACCGCAGCTTTGCCAGAATTTAGCAATGATCTCGCCATCCCTGCTTTGCAGGGAGTTAGCGGTTTACGCTTTATATCTAAAACGAAAACATGGTTTGTAGACATTGTTGCGTCTCTTCTAATTGCTTGTAAAGTTTGCCTCGTCAATGTTATCGGTCGGTACTTTCTCCTAAACACTGACTTTATAAAACCCATTGTCTGTTTAATTTAGAAGTTATAGAAGCTCTAGGCTGGCATGCACCCAGTGGTGCTCACCCAGAGGTATGAACTTTAACGCTTACCGATAACGTAGTCAGTGAAGACTTAGACTGGACACCGAAACTAAGATTAAATAACCTTAGCTAGGTTTTTCTAGTGTCACAACCCGAAGTCAGCGCTCACCTTGAAACGAATTATACACCTATAATTTAGATTTTATCTCACAACTTTCTTTTTTTTGAGATCTCAAAAATAGCGATCATGGCAAAATTGCTGCGATCGCCTCATTCCGATGCTTCCGATAAATCTTAAAATCACTATCCAAAGTCATCACCGCACTATTCAATATTTGCTCAGTCATCCTCACTAAACAAGCATCAGCAAACGACATCGGCACAGACTCATAACGCCCCATCAGCCATATAATAATAATGCTATCCTGAGTTTTAGCTGTTAACTCACAAAGTTATGTTAGCCTCCGAACCCTCTTTAAAAATCGACATTTCCGAAGCCCAAATTCAACTGCTTCACTTACTCGACTTAGCGATCGCTGGTCAGGAAATTGTTATTACCCAAGGCGATCAGCCCGTAGCTCGACTAGTATCCATTGCCCCCAAGCGATCGTTATTCGGCAGCGACAAAGGTAAAATATTCATGTCCGATGACTTTGATGCCCCCTTGCCAGAGTTTGAAGAATATTAAAATATGCGAGTTTTGCTTGACACTCACGCACTCCTCTGTTTTTTCGCTGGCGACAACAAATTGAGCCAATCAGCAAAAACGATTATTGATGATGTCGAAGTAACTAAACTTATCAGCATTGCCAGCATCTGGGAAATGACCATCAAACAAACTAGAGGCAAGCTTAATTTGGAAACCACCGCAGCCATATACGCTAGACAAAAGCTTTTGATCCAAGGCTTTCAACTTTTATCTGTAGAAATATCTCATCTTGAAGCCCTATTTTTACTTGCAGCGCACCATAATGATCCTTTTGATCGCATCATGATATCTCAAGCAATTAGCGAGAATATTCCATTAATCAGTTGCGATCAATTCTTTCCTAACTATCCAGTTCAATTAATTTGGTAAAACCGCTTAAACTGAGTAAAAGGAGTAGCCAAGAGAACCCATTAGGTAGCACAAATCCAAATCCAACAAACGTAGGAACCACAAAAGGATAATAAAAAGGCTCATCATCCACCTCAGTACCACCCAACTGAATCACCAAATTACCACACCAAAAATACAACCCAGCCATTTGAATATCAAGACTGTAAGTAAGCGATCGCAATTTGTCCGATATGTTCATAACAAATATCCTGAGCCAATTAACCTGATAATAACACTTTGATTTTCTATGCGATCGCCTATAATAACTTTATTAGCCAGTTATAAATTTTGAATAAGCATCAAGCTTATGACCACAGTAGAACTTCGACATCAAATTGATGAATATATCAATTGCCTATCCCCCGAACGGCTCAGAGTAGCTGTAGATTTTTTGGCATATCTTGCCGAACGTGAAAGCCAAGAAGCAACTGACGAACTATTGAGAATTCCGAGATTTATGGACTCTTTAGAAAAAGTAGAAGCTAAAGTTTCTACAGGCAGCTATCGTAACTGGAGAGATATTCGCAGAGATGTATGAAGTCCGCCTGTCTCCCGAAGCCCAAAACTTTTACAACAAAACCTCACTTGCAACGGTTAAAAAGATTAACAAGTGTCTGCTAATTCTCGAACAAACTCCATACAACCACCCAAACATCACCGCTTTGAGAGGAAATTTAGCAGGGCGCTATCGGTATCGGATCGGTGACTATCGCATAGTGTATCTAGTTGATGAAGACTCAAAAGTGGTATCCGTTACCCTCATTGCCCATCGCAGCAAAGTATATGACGACTAGATATTCGGTAATGGCACATGGTAAATAGGAGCCTCTGCATTGAAGATTTTGAAGTTAGTTGCCCAAACATAACAACTATCACCACAGAGCATAAACACTAAACCCATCATCGGGATGGTCAAAGCGATCGGCTCTCCGTCTTCAGTCAAATTTGTGAACGTAAATGTCCGTCTTGCAGGCGGTATAAACTGTACGAACCATTGTCCTTGCTTACAGATACCCAATCGCTGTACGCCACTGGGTATCCATCCTGAGTCAATTTGTTCATGTTGAAATGCAGCTCTGACAGTTTCAGGTGATAGAAATTTATAGGTTTCTTTTCCAGCGTCTCGATATTGAAAGCAGTAATGTCCTCCTTTCAGAAATAGCAGTTTTGCATCTGCTTCTATGAGTGGATACCCATCAGGATTGAGGACATCTTGCATCGGATTTATGGTTAACATTGGTTCCTCCTTATCCCGCTAATGCATGGGTGATATATTGAGAATGTAGTTGGGGAATAGGTTCTTTACACCTGTTCCACAGCCTCACTACTTTGATGCAGTTTTGAGAGTCCTGATCTAGCCATTCGATAAATTCTCTGTATTCCTTCATGATTGTCTGAGC
>DCSN01000251.1:7122-16138 GCA_002325645.1 Pseudanabaena sp. UBA1465 | reverse complement strand
ACCCCAATTTCATCATGGAAAGTTCGGGTCAAGGTCGCCGCCTCTTGTCCTGTCATCGCATCGACAACCAGCAACACTTCATCGGGATTAATGGCATCCTTGACGCGCTTGAGTTCATCCATCATGTCGCGATCGATCTGTAAGCGTCCCGCCGTATCCACAATCACGGTATTAACGCCTAATTCCTTCGCCTTGGCTAAACCTTGACGGGCAATCTCCACAGGATCAGCATCAACGCCCATTTCAAAGACTGGCACATTGATTTGCTTACCAAGGGTAATTAACTGATCGATCGCCGCAGGACGATATACGTCAGTCGCAACCAGTAAAGCCGTGCGATCGAGTTTGCGTAAGTGCAAAGCTAATTTGGCGGTGGCAGTGGTTTTACCTGTACCCTGCAAACCTGCCATCAAAATTACTGTGGGGGCGTTGGTTGCCTCAGCGAGTGGCACATTTGCCTCGCCCATTGTCCTTACCAATTCGTCATAGACGATCTTGATAAATTGCTGATCGGGGCGCACCCCTGCGATCACATCAGCGCCTTGAGCCTGTTTGGAGATTTCTTCGACAAATTCTTTGACAACCTGTAGGTTGACATCTGCCTCTAAGAGCGCCCTGCGTACTTCACGAATCGCGCCTTGGATATTGGAGTCCGAGATTTTGTCCTGTCCGCGTAACTTTTTCCAAGCCGCCTCAAATTTATCGGCGATTTCATCAAACATATCTAGTTTTGCTTTTGCTGTTGGTTCTAACTACTAATTTACCGTTACCACAGTTACATTGATCGCGATCTGTGAAAATTATGGCGGCGATCTGCGTTCAGCCAAGAGCTTCAAGTTATACTAAGAGCCACAAGGATTAGAGTTAATCTAGTATCTTAATTTTTGCTTTAAAAATTTAGTAATCGCGAAATTTATTAACAAGGCTTAGTGCAATGGTTCAAAAAATAGCCTTATTCAACCACAAAGGCGGAGTTAGCAAGACTACAACCACATTTAATTTGGGTTGGATGCTTGCATCTAAAGGCAAAAGAGTAATTCTTGTGGATGGTGATCCGCAATGTAATCTTACAGGTATGGCTTTAGGAGAGAAAACTGAGGATGACGAAACAAGAATTCAAGAAATCTACAACACAACTTCAAATATAAAGACAGGATTAGCACCTGCTTTTGAATCCCAACCGAGAGCAATTGAGGCTGTTGATTGCATTCCAATACAAGGTCGAGATGGATTATTTTTACTACCTGGTCATGTGGGATTTGCTGAGTATGAAGTGGAGCTAGGTATTGCTCAAACATTAAGTAGCTCGCTTCAAGCGCTAAGAAATTTGCCTGGAGCCATTAACGATTTGCTTGAAAAAACTGCTCTCAAATTTAATGCAGACTATATTTTGATTGATATGAGTCCAAGCTTAAGTTCAATTAATCAGAATTTGCTGATGATTAGTGACTTCTTTTTAGTGCCGACTACTGCTGATTTTTTTTCTGTGATGGCTATCGATTCTTTAACTAAAGTGCTTCCAAGATGGCGTGCTTGGGCTAAATCAGCAAACTCACTTCAAATTTTAAAGGATGCTAACTATCCATTTCCCGAAGTTAATGTGCGCTTTTTGGGAACAATTGTACAAAACTATAGGATTATTGGTGGTAGAGAAACTGCCGCATTTCAAACGTGGATTGTAAAAATCGAGCAATCTGTCTCTGAAAATCTAGTTCCGACTTTAATGCGTAGCAACATGATGTTACCAAGTCAGGCTTATCGAGATCAGGGACTTTCAAGCAGCTTATCTCTTGCAAAAATCTCTAACTTCAATAGTTTGATTGCACTATCACAAGACCACAGAACACCAGTGTATGCCTTGACTCCTCGGCAATTACAACAAAAAGGAATTGTTCTGGAAGCTAATCAGCAAAAACAGGAGGAGTTTAGAAAGATTTTTTCAGATCTAGCGGACAAAATTATCACATTGAGTTCTGGAAGTCTTGCTTATGCAGTCAGCGCTTGACCAATTTCGCATTAGCATTGGTCGAATCAGAGACCTAATCGCACTTCATAATTCTATTGAATCTCAAACTATGACTGGAACAGACGTATCAGATATGCTACGTGCTGCTCTTGTTCTATCCGTGAGTGCTTTGGATTATTATGTGCATGAGGTTGTGACCATAGGAATGCTGGAAATCCATCGGGGAAATCGTTCTGAGCCAGCAGTCTCAGCAAATACAACACAATCTGCTTTCTCACGATTTCAGGTGTCATTAGGTGGCGCACGTCAAGATCGAATAACAGCGCTTGATATTGCGTCTTGGCTTGAAAATGAAATTCAACAATCTCAAGGATACGAATTTCTTCAGCAATCCTACGAGATTTCAGCATTGATTCCCACGATATCAAACAGTATTGTAAATCGTCTGAATAATACGTCTTGGTTAGAAAGTGAAATACGAGAGCGTTTAGGATATCAGAGCTTTCAACAAGCAGATAAAATTGCTGATGCAATCAGGTATATCTCAGATAAAAAACTATGGGATGAGGTTGCAGTTCTGATGCCTCAGACAGCAGTAATTGCTGTTCATATTGATGCTCAATCGAGTTTAAGGGCAGCCAAAACCGCACAGGGTATTAAACAACAATTAAATTCGATAGTTGATCGGAGAAACAAAATTGCTCATGAAGCTGATATAGATCCAACTTTTGGTATTGGAAGTCGATGGAATATTGATGAAATACTTGTTAGTGAGGCAGTTGATTTTATTGAAATTCTCGTTGAAAGTATCCATCAAGTTCTGTGAGGTTTTAGGCGATCGCGGATTGTTGAGATTGAGTTGATGGGCGATCGCTTTTTAATGAGTTGCGTTTTAGGCGATCGCGGGTTGTTGATGTTGAGTTGGGGGGCGATCGCTTTTTTAAAGTAATCAATCATGACAAAATAAAGACGATTATTACAGTCATAGCTAGATATGCTAATTCCCAACGCCAACAACGCCATTGTTGATATTCGTAAATTGCGGGATTATTGCCTTAATCCAGAACATGATGATGGTAAACATAAGGCTAGACTATTCTCTTCAATACTTGGAATGAAAACAGAAAATGCTGAAGAATTGAGGCTAATTCTGCTAGAGATTATCAAAACCTATGAAGCTAAATTGGGCAGATCTGATAGATTTGGGCAACGATACACAGTAGATTTTGAGATTACATGGCAAAATAGAAATGCAACCCTGCGGAGTGGATGGATTATTGAACATGATTCAAATATTCCAAAACTAACGACTTGCTATCCCCTATAGTCATTGGAGATGATAAATATGTTAACAAGTTCAGTAAACCTTCTAGATGTCGTAGCTCTGACTGTCGATCTTCCTCAAGATAATCTCTGGCGCGGACAGGTTGGTACAGTCGTTGAGATACTTGCCAATGGTCAAGCCTTTGAAGTCGAGTTTAGCGATCGCAATGGGCGCACATACGAGTCTCTAGGATTAACTCCAGAAGAATTTATGATTCTACGTTTTGAGCCAACATTATCTAATCCAAAAGCTCAATTAGTCACCGTATAATTTCATTACGAATTGCCAATGTTTTTAATGCGATCGCGGGTTGTTAAGGTTGAGGTGGGGGCGATCGCTTTTTGATGCGTTGTGATTAAGGCGATCGCAGTTTATTGAGATAGAGTTTGGCGCGATCACCTTCACACTAACTCCAGAAATTACCATTTAACAAAGTATCGATATCACGATCAAACTGCCACAAATCAGGAAATTCATACTGTGGATAATCTTCTCGAACTTCCTTGAGAGCATCTTGCCAAATCTTATCAAAAATTTCAGCCAAATAATTTTTAAGACTAGGAGACTTTTCTAAACGTCTTCTAATTTGCTTACGCTGTTCTCTAATTGTTCTTTCCCAACCATTGTAATCGTTGGCTAGAGGAACGTATAAACGCTTCAAAATATGCGATAGCAATACATCCAATCGACTCTCTAGCTCATCCCGATAAGAACGCCCCAAATCTTCAATCTCCTCTATTAAACTTTCAAAGTCCACACGATCAAAGTCCTTAGCTCTTAATTTAGCTATAGTCTCCTGAGTCCAAAGCAGGTAATCAGATTCATATAAGGATTTTCTGGCAATTGTCTGAGTCATTGATTTGTAACTCCTTTAATAAATCTAACCCTAACATTATCGTGCCTAACATCAAGTATAGCGATCGCTTTCTTATAGGTCGAGTTTTAGGCGATCGCGGGTTGTTGAAATTGAGTTGGAGGGCGATCCTGTTGATACAAATTTACGGCAGATTTGTATGTACACTTGTACACACTATATCTACGATGCGTTCTTTTGGGTGAGTCCTAAATTTGTTTGAGAGGGTGCGCCCCAAGGGGCTCACCCTCTCAAACTATTTAGGATTGCTATATAGTATTGATGTAGCCGTCACCCATGAATTACTTGATGTTTAAGTTTGTCAAACAACTCACTTGCTTAGCAATTTATACAGGTTTAAGTCTGGCGATCGCCAGCAATCCTGTATTTGCGGAAGATAGCAGTTTGGGGATTGTGATGCGCCGTGGTCATTTGCGGGTGGGAATTGACGCAGCGATCGGTGGTCCTTATATGTTCTGGAATCCCAGAACTCAGTTCTATGATGGATTTGAGCTAGAAATTATCCAAGAAATTGCAGCAAGGTTAAATATTGAGCCGCGTCCGATTAATATCCCTTGGACAAACCAGCCTGAAAATTTATCCTCGCGACAGGTGGATTTGCTGCTCAGTGCGCGGGAAGAGGGGGCGCTAGAAATAGGAGAAAATAAAGGCAAGTTTATTGAAACTGCGTCTTACTATCGCAGCGCCCAAAGATTGTTAATTCGCGCTGATGGCACGCAAATTAAATCTCTGCGCGACATGATTGGTAAACGGGTGGGAGTTGTGGCAAATAGCGGTGGCGCGGCGATCGCCGAAACCTATAATAAGAACAGAGGCAATGCGATTCGTCTATTTTCATCACGGGATCTTGATCGGATGCTGATCCAGTTGCGCGATCGCCAACTGGACGCAATGATCCTTGACGAGCCGATCGCCGTCTGGCAAGCAAGAAATAATCCCAACTTCATAATCGTCGGTGAGCCTTTGATCCCAATTCGTTTAGTGGCGATCATCAACAAAGATGATGCGTCGCTCAAGAAAGCGATCGATAAGGCTTTAACGGAAATGATTCAAGACGGTAAACTTGAACAGATACTTAAGAGGTGGAACCTGTGGGAAAGCCAGAAAATTTTAAAATCAGCAACGGACTTGCCAGTTTCGGTATTAGCGATCATTACGCCATCCTCGGTTTACCATTGACCACCGATGCCGCCCATATTCGCAAAAAATTCTTGAAGCTTGCGAAAATTTTGCATCCCGATGTCTTTGGACGTACCGAGGAAGAAAAGGAAACTGCCACTAAATATTTCTCTAAAATGGTCAGCCCTGCTTATCAAGTCCTCAATAGCGATCGCGATCGGGGTGAATATTTAGCAACTTTGAGAATGTTTGCTCAAAAACAAAAACAAAAGGGAGAAGCACCTCCTCTCAAATCTGAGATTGCTCAAAAGCTCTATCGGATTCCCCATGAAATTACCTATAATCAATTTGTTGAGCAGGTTTCACCCAAGCAATACGCCAATCTAGATTCGATTTTGGAATATACCTCGACCCTGAGTGAGTTAAACCTTGTATATGTGCTTACCCAAAATAGCCTAAGTTTCAGCACGGGTAGCAGTGCCGCCTCAGCATCACCGAATAGTCAGATGGGTGGGAATGAACAACAAACTGCTGCGCCCAAGCCACCTGCCCAGTCGCCAGCATTGCGTAATCTGAATATGGCGGAGCTATTTATTAGCAAAAAACAATGGACTGAGGCTCTTAAGGAATTGATTGGGGCAGAAAAGCTTGATCCCAACAATGCCAAAGTTTATGCCCTCAAAGGGTTAGTGCAGATGAATCAAAATGCGGCGGCGATCGCTAAGGCAAGTTTCCAAAAAGCTCTAAAACTTGATCCCAAGGAGCCAACGGCCATGAAATATATCAATCAAGTGACGACCGCCGCCCAAACTCCTGCCAAACCACCCGAAAAGAAAGGCGGATTATTTGGATGGGGGAAAAAATAGATTCTCATCGTTCTCTCTAATGGGGCATAGTAATCTATAGCATAGGCGGCGCAAAACGCCGCCCACACTATAGATTACTCATAGGGCAAGTTTGAGGAATTTAGATATGGCGAGGCAAATAAATTGGATTTTCGCAGATTGAAATATTACCGTCATAATTCACTGATTTTAGTTACTAGTGGCGATCGCCATCTCTTGTCAGGGATCTCCGAATTTCTAGCATCTGAAAAATATAATTGCATCACGGAAACTAGCGGTGAAAAAGCTTGGGAGATCATCCTTCAAAAGAAGCCTGTAATTGTTGTCGCCGATTGGACGATTCCTGATGTTTCTGGCTTAGCATTATGTCATCGAGTCAAAGCAAATCTCGCCCATCCTGAACTGATGACAACCTATTTTGTTTTGATCGTTGAAGCAGAGAGTGCTAAGCAACGTCAAATTGGTTTAGATACAGGCGTAGATGAGTTTTTGAGTAAACCGATCGATGTTTCTGAGCTAAAGGCAAGATTACGCACAGGACTAAGGATTAGTGCCTTAATGCAGTCTTTGACATGGACAAATCAAAGGTTATTAGCTCAAAATGATTTGCTCGATACGCTGACATTATCCGATCCTTTAACTAAGGTTTTAAATGAGCAAGCCTTTGGGGAAATAATTCCCAAAATAATGCAGCAATTCAAAGGATTTGGAAATTACAAAGGTTACAACTTTTTAAGTGTTTTAATTATTGACATTGATCGATTTAAACAAGTTCTGCAATCCTACGGAGATAAAGTAGGTAATGAATCAATTAAGGCGATTTCAGGGCGATTAAGTCATAGTTGTTCGGCGAATAGTTTAATTTATCGTTGTGGTTTAGATGAGTTTGTTTGTGTTACTCCCCACAATGATGCTCAAAGTGGTTTTCAACTTGCTAATGATTTGTTAGCCAGTATTCGTAGCCATCCGATCGCGGTTTCATCGGGTTTACTATTTCCGCTAACGATTAGTATTGGCGGAGTGGTGAGATATTTAGGTGCGGCAGATGCTCTTACTCAACCTGCTGATCAAGATAATCAAGATGCTCGCAATGATGTTGCTCCTGTTGAGGTTAATTTTGATGAATTAGTCCGTCTGTCACAGGCGGCGCTTTTACAAGCTCAACAATCGGGTGGCAATCGCGCCTATATCGAAGAAGTTAATGACAATCATCGCGATTGATTTTGGGACGAGTAATACCGCGATCGCTGTGTTGATGTCTACGGGCGATCGCGATGGGGCAAAGCCCAAAACCTTACATTTGGGCGATCTGGCTCGCAGATTTGCAACGCCCGAAGGTACAGCATGGCTAGTTCCTAGCTTGGTATATGTGAATGGTAAAGAGCAATTTCTGTTTGGCGAACAGGTGCGATCGCTTGATCAATCTCAAGACTTGCAGAATAAATCTAAGCAATCAAAACGACTATTTCAGGGCTTTAAGCGCGATTTGGTCGCCAGTTTCCGATCGCCTGCGCGTGAGCTAGATGGCAATTTCTATGATGCGGAAGCGATCGCCGAAATCTTTTTAACGGAACTATGGCAACGCTTAAATTTAGAACTTAAAGCACAAAATCTTCAACCGACCCAACTAATTTTTACAGTTCCCGTGGGATCGTTTGAGGCTTATCTGCATTGGTTTAGTAATTTCGCCGAAAAGTTACAGTTACCTAACATTCAAATCATTGATGAATCTACTGCCGCCGCCTTAGGCTATGCGATTACTCGACCGAACGCGCTAGTACTGGTGATTGATTTTGGCGGCGGCACATTAGATTTAAGCCTTGTGCGGACTGCGCCGATTTCTCAAAATTCACCAGCGATTAAAGCCGAGGCGATCGCCAAATCCGATGCCTATATTGGCGGGCTTGATATCGATCGCTTGATTGCAGAATATTTTTTAGGTCAATGGGAAATGACGCGATCGCAACTTAGTGAAACTGATTGGCTGAACCTTTTGGAACTAGCTGAGCAAATCAAAATTCAGCTATCGCGGGTGCAGGAAGTTCAAACTATTTGGATTGATCCCCACAGGATTTCCCATAAGCTCAGACTCAATCAAGCAGAACTAATGGAAATTCTAGAACAAAATCAATTGCTGGAACAATTACGCGAAGCGATCGATGAAGTTCTAATGATCGCCCTCAATAAAGGCACTAGTAAGGCGGCGATCGAGCAAGTTCTCTTAGTCGGTGGCAGTTGCCAAATTGTCGCGATTCAGCAATTAATTATTTCCTATTTTGGTAAATCCAAAGTCAAGCTGGGTAAACCCTTTGAGGCAGTCGCGCATGGAGCCTTAGTTTTAGGACAAGCGATCGCGATCGAAGACCATTTGCGCCATAGTTACGCCATCCGTCTTTGGGAACCCTATCTAAATCAATATTCGTTCTATACCTTATTTGCGAAAGGCACAAAATATCCCTGTCAGCGATCGGAGCCTCTCATTTTACAAGCCGCGATCGCAGGTCAAGCCGAAATCTGGCTAGACATCGGTGAGGTTGCCGATATTGCTCAAGTAGAAGTTACCTACGACGGTTCAGGTCGAATGACCAGCAGTCAATTATTAAAACAGTCTGACTTTCGATCGCTTGCCGCAACTAGCAAAAAAAAGTCTAATCAAGATAATCCTAATCAAGTTTGTATCGCTCGCCTTGATCCCCTAGGAGAATTGGGTAGAGATCGCATTACCATTGACTTTGCGATCGACGATCGCCGTGTCTTGATTGCCACAATTACCGATCTTCTTACTAATAAAGTATTGATTAATCATCAAGCGATCGCTAAATTAGAATAGCCATTTCGATTATTTACAGTAACTTTTGTGCAAAAGAACCAAGAAATTTTTTTAAAGT
>DCSN01000251.1:5914-7058 GCA_002325645.1 Pseudanabaena sp. UBA1465 | reverse complement strand
TTTAAAAAAATTTCTTGGTTCGGGTTTGAGCGCAAAGCGCTGTAAGTGGCAGTAGCTAGATTTCCAAATTGGAAATTTATGTTTAATTTCGATATATTCATCGCCTTAATAGTCTGAAACTTTGTAGAATTTAAATAGATAATATATACAGCGCTTTTCAAGCAAGTTACAGAGGGGTATTTTCCCCGCATAACCCTGTACTTAAATCAAATCCTGATTTACACTCTCAGACGATAGCAGGCTGCACTTGTGACACACACCAAATCAAAACATTCTCGCCTAATGATCGCTGTCTTACCTGACGAATCCTCAGCCTTTGAAGCATATCGTCTGCTTCAATGTCATGGTATTTCGCCTGAAAATCTTGCCCTAGTCGGTAGAGGTTATAGCAGCCCTGATAGCGTTGGATTATTTAATCCCACAAGCACCGCATGGCGTTACGCCAAACGGGGAATGTTTTGGATAGGCGCAATCAGTACAAGCATGGGAATGATCCTGCACTTAATTTTTGGCTTTCAATTACCTAATCTTGATTGGTATCAAACATTACTGACAATTACCTCCACTTCGGGAATCATAGGTATTTTTATTGGGGGCGTGAGTGGAACTTTATATGGTTGGTTTGTTAAAAGTAGCCTTTCGATTTCCTGTCGTAGTTGTTTAGATCGGGGACAATATCTGCTGATGCTAGAGGGCTCAGAAGCTTTGACTCGACGAGGGCGAGAAATTTTGGATGATTACACGGTGAAGCCCCATTAATTGTTTATTTGCTAATGATGTATAGACAAGGTGCTTAAGCACCTTGTCTATACATCATTAGCATCAAAAACTGCTATATATTATTTAGCAGTCCTTTATTTTGATAAAATCAATCTCTTTCTCAAGCCATGGCTGATGCTATAACTATTTTGATTGTGGATGATTTTGAAAGCGATCGCCTGATTTGTCGTCGATATATTCAAAAAGGATTTGACAATAACCACCATATTTTGGAAGCAGACAGCATCAGTCAAGGAATAGAACTTTGGCGATCGCATCGACCTGATGTCACAATAGTTGATTTTAATTTGCGCGATGGTAATGGATTAATATTCTTAGAGTCAATCCGCCAAGGTATCCTAGCCGATCAAGCCAGTGCCGATCA
>DCSN01000251.1:0-5842 GCA_002325645.1 Pseudanabaena sp. UBA1465 | reverse complement strand
GATCAAGCCAGTGCCGATCAAGCTAGCGATCGGGAACTGAGAATGCTTGATCCCAAATTGCCAGTCATTATGCTAACGGGGAATGGGGATGAAAGGGTTGCGGTTAATGCGCTGAAACTAGGAGCATTTGATTATTTAGTCAAAAATGACATTACTGAACTTTCACTATGTCAAAGTGTGCAGAGTCTGCTAGAAAATATCGCACTACGCTCCAAATTGGAGCGATCGCAAAAACGTGAAGCGATCGTTACCCAGATATCTTTAAATATCCGCCAGTTTATTAATCTAGAAGATATCTGTCAGACGATGACTCAAGAAATTCTTCGATTTCTCAAAGTTGATCGCACACTCATCTATAAATTTAACCAAGACATGAGCCGACGGATTATTGCAGAGGCGCTAGTGGAGCCTTGGCAATCCTGCCGTAATGCTGTGTCAGAAAGTGACTGCCTGCATCTTTCTGAAGATTCGGCAAGGGACTATAAAGCAGGTCAAATTCTCGCTATTCCAGATATCCATCAAGCCAACTTCGCCGAATGTCATGTGCAGATGTTGCAAACATTTCAGGTGAAATCGAACATTGTGGTTCCAATCCTATTATCTAATTCTGTCAATCATAATTACCATAATTCTTTTAGTCATTGCCTATGGGGTTTACTAATTGTCCATCAATGTTCTGCAACCCGTGTTTGGATAGATGATGAAATTCGATTGCTTCAGCAACTCTCAGTACAACTTGCGATCGCTATCCAACAAGCGGAAATTTATCGCAACTTACAAAGCTTGAATAATTCCCTAGAGATGCAGGTTCAGGAACGTACATCCGAACTGCAAATAAGTGAACAGAAATCTCGCTCTATTTTAACTGCATTGCCAGACATTATTAACTTGATTAATGCTGAAGGCTTCTATCTAGAATCAAGAAATAATAGTGCTATTTATAATCTATTTCCTGACCATATCAATCCCATTGGCAAGCATATAATGGAAATGTTGCCAGCAGATATTGCGCTCAGGCAATTTCAAGCAGTTCAGCAGGTGGATTTTACTAAAGAGATTCAGATCTTTGAACAAAGCTTCTTCATAGACAACCGCATTGTCTATGAAGAAGTAAGAGTAGTTCCTGTGCAGGAAGATATCATCATGATCGTTATCCGTGATATTAGCGATCGCAAATACATGGAAACCGCTTTAAAAAATGAATTGCTCCGCAATAAAAATTTATTACATACTTCCTTTGATGGCATTTTCTTCCTTGATCATGCAGGTAATATTGTTGAGTCAAATCCGAGCTTGGCGACAATGCTCGGTTATACCCTCCAAGAAATGACTCAGCTAAGCATCTATGATATTGATGTAAAGTGGACTAAGGAAGAATTAACTAGAGGGATTCAAGAGTTTCAATTCGGAAAAAGAGTCAAATTTGAAACCAGATATAGAAAAAAAGATGACTCAATCTGTTATGTGGAAATTAGCGCCAATTCAGTCACATGGGATGACACCATATCTCAGTTCTGTATTTGTCGAGATATTACTCAGCGCAAAATCCATGAAGAGGCCTTAGCTTTGGCTAAGGATCTAGCGGAATCTGCAAACAAAGCAAAGAGCGAATTTCTGGCAAATATGAGCCACGAAATCCGCACCCCAATGAATGGAGTACTTGGCATGGCTCAGTTACTCGCCACTACGACCTTAACAAATGATCAAAGGAACTTTGTCCAAATTATTTTGGATAGTGGGGATGCCCTATTAACAGTTATTAATGATATTTTGGATTTATCAAAAATTGAATCGGGAAAATTACAACTAGAAGCCAAGGCATTTAATTTTATCGATGTTCTCAGTTCTGCTTGTAATCTCTTGAGTAAACAAGCTTTTGACAAGAATATTGCTCTTCAATATCAAATCAATTCAACTATCCCCAATATAGTCATTGGTGATAGTTCTCGACTCCGCCAAGTATTCATTAATCTAATTGGTAATGCCGTTAAATTTACTAAGCAAGGTTCTATTTTTATCTCCATCGATGGCAGTTTTGTCACGCCCACGATCTATGAATTTAGATTTGCGATCGCTGACACAGGTATTGGTATTGCTGGCGATCGCATTCATAAATTATTTAGCCCATTTACGCAAGCAGATGCTTCTATCAATCGCCAGTTTGGTGGTACTGGCTTGGGTTTAGCCATTTGTAAACGGCTGATAGAGATGATGAATGGTACAATCTGGGTGGAAAGTCGGGGCAATGTTGCAGGTAAACCGATCCCAAATTGGGTATTAAGTTCCGATCAGAATCCGCAAGGCTCGACCTTCTATTTTGCGATCGCTCTGCCAGTAGATAATTCGCAAAAATTAGTGAAGACATCAGCATCTCTATATCCCAGCAAATTAGACATCACGACTGAACATCGCCCTATTAAAATTCTAATCGTTGAAGACAATCTTCTCAATCAAAAAATAGCTAAGCTCATGCTTGAAAAATTGGGCTATGAAGCTGATATTGTCGCCAATGGACAGGAATGTATCGACACTCTATCTAGTCCTGAATCAGAATATGAATTAATTTTTATGGATGTGCAAATGCCTGTAATGGACGGAGTTGCTGCAACTAAAATAATTCGCAAAAATTTATCCCTTCAAAATAAGCCTTGGATTGTTGCGCTCACTGGTAATGCTTTAGTGGAAGAAAGGCAAGCTTGCCTTGATGCGGGGATGGATGACTTCATCAGTAAACCTGTGAGGATGAAAGAAGTAATCAGGGCGCTATCGGAATATAATCAGAGGATATAGAATTTCGATGTTTAAAAAATCAAATGAGTTCAGCCCCTTTTATTCAAGATCAATCCGAATTTGAAAACCTTTGCGAAAATACATCTATCCTCGTGGTAGATTGTACGGCGACATGGTGTGGCCCTTGTAAGGTGATTGCTCCATTCATTGACAAGTTGTCAGAAAACTATAGCGATCGCGCTAAGGTCATGAAAATAGACATTGATGCCAATAAACCTTTGGCAAAGCAATTTGGTCTCAAGAGTATTCCTGCTGTTTTATTTTTCAAGCAAGGGGAACTGGTGGAGACAATAATCGGGGTGAAAACCTATGAAGATTTTAGCGCTGCTCTTGAGAGACATCTATAGCAACGCAAACCAAAAAGAGAGTGACGGCGTAAGCTAACCCCGCACTGAAGTGACTACAGGATGGATACCCCCTTCCCATTGAAAGATTAGACGTTGCGGCGCGAAGTGCCGCAACGCTAATTTTTGGTTTTTAATGTCTATTTTTAGGCTGGGAAGGGAATATGATGGCAGTCATGGCACATTTGACTGGTATAGGCTGGATTGACTTTAACCAAAGAAACCCCTGCCTGAATAGCCTTGTATTCAAGGAATTGTCGCAATTGATAAAAAGCCTATAATCTGCGTGGAACGCTTTATGCTGAAGCTCATAGTAACCGCCTTGCTAAGTAGCTACCAATCGGAGTTAATTTTTGCCAAAATGTTGCCAAAATGTTGCAAAAATGTTGTCTGTAATGTTGTCTGTAATGTTTTCTGTTTGGTACTACTCAGGGCGAGATTCTACTAAAATTACAGGAATAAGACTGGTTTCTAGAACAGCTTGAGAAACAGAACCTACTAACACTTGTTCCCAAGTTTGATGCCCTCGTTTACCAATGACAATATCGGTTACTTGTCGGGATTCTGCCACACGGACAATCTCTTCGGGAACTGTTCCTGCCAAAATTAAAAATTCATAGCGAATATCCGATAGAAATCGTTGTAATTTTTCTTGTAAAAGGGCGATCGCCTGTTTATTGTCCAGATTATCCACATACAAAGCAATCACATCGCCATCACTGCGCCGCGCTAAATCGGCAACCTTAATTAGAACATCAGTGGATAAAGGCGAGTCATCTACAGCCGCCAGAAAAACTGGACGACCCGAAATTGCTACTTTAGTCGGATCGACTTCGCCTTGTTCTAGAAGTTTAGGAGCAAAGGTGGGAATCGCCCAAGCACCTAAGGGAGCCGTAACTAAAATTGAAAGGGCGGCGATCGCCAAAATCGTTTCACCACCAGCAATTCCCTGTGACAGAGGGATCGCGCCAATAGCCGCCTGTACCGTCGCCTTAGCGGAGTTGGATGGCAATAAAAACAACTTCTCTTTGTTTGTCCAATTACTGCCCAAAGTAGACAGATACCAGCCCAGCGATCGCCCAATTAAAGTGCCAATCAGCAAGACCAATAACCCGACTAGTAAAGTATTTCCCAAAACATTGAGTTGAATACTTGCGCCTAGTAATACAAATAAAATAATTTCGGCGATCGTCCATAGGCTATCAAATCCACCTCGCAAAGTTCGGGCTAAAGGGGCATCGATTTCGATCAGAAAAAATCCCATCGCCATCACTGCCAAATAACCAGAAAAAACAGGGATACGCTCAGCAATGACTACCAAACCCAAAGCAATGCTGGCAGCCACCAACGAATTTTGGACTGCATTCTGAGTCCAGTTTTGCTTAGTTAATAGAGACACCAATAACAATGCGGTCAACCAACCGATCAGGATGCCCAAAGCAATTTGGATGATGATTTGGAAAGGTAATAACTGCCAAGGACTGAGGGTAATCCCTAGTAGGGTAATTCCTGCGGCTGAGCCTTGGGATAAAAAGGCTAACAGAAGGCTAAATACTAGCAATAGCAACACATCAGACAAAGCACTACCCGTGAGAATGGCATCGGGAATTCCTTTCTTGACACCCCATCCCAAACTTTTTAAGCGCAACATGGCTGGGACAATCACGGCGGGAGATTCCGCACCGATGATGCAGCCGAGTAATAGCCCAGTTAAAAAGTCAAACTGAAGTAACCACATGGCCGCTACCGCGATCGCGATCGCCTCACAAGCAGCAGGCAAAAATCCTAATCGCAAGGCTACAGTTCCCTGTTGAGCAAGTTTTTCGCGGTCAAGTCCTAGCCCTGCCTTCATCAAAATCACCATCACGGCGATCGTGCGGAAGGACTTAGCGGAATCTAACACCTCTGGGCTAATGACATTGCCCACCTGTGAGCCTAAGAGAATTCCCACTAGCACCATACCGACTAGTGCGGGAGCCTTTAGCCGCCGAGCGATCTGCCCACAGAAAAAGCCCATTACCAAAATCCAAATAATACTTTCTAACATTAGGTCACGCTGAATTTGAAATGCTGAACGTGACTTGTAGAGGAAAGATCGATCTAGGCTCATGCACAGTCCTACCCTTCCGCTACAAGTCGGAATAAGTAGGAGCCATCAGCCTTTTAAACGTTAAGAAACAGTCAATAACGCAGGGCGGTTTCGGCAAGCTCCATTGCCATCATTACTTTTATAGCATTCTTGTAGCAATTTTATCGCAATTTCTGATTTGTGCTGCGGCAGGCTAAAGAGTTCGATCGAGATCGCATTCCCCAATACCTAAAATTTATCTATTTAAACTTGAACTAACTGCTGATTGTTTGATGAACGAGGTTGAATCGTCTTTTGAATTTCTTCCCCTGCTAACTCTTCGGCTAGGCGTAACTCATAAGCTTTTTGCAAATTAAGCCATAGTTCTGCACCAGTGCCAAACCATCGTCCTAGACGTAGTGCCGTGTCAGCCGTAATACCTCTTTGCCCTTTGAGAATTTGTGTAATCCGATTTGTGGGTATATGGAGCGATCGCGCTAGTTCTGATGCGCTAATTCCCAGTTCTTCTAGTTCATCTGCTAAGATTTCGCCAGCATGAATTGCAGGTCTTGCCATAGTTCTGTTCTCCTTTAGTGATAATCGACAATTTCGATATTAAACCTACATTCAGCAGGTTATT
>DCSN01000229.1 GCA_002325645.1 Pseudanabaena sp. UBA1465 | reverse complement strand
TAAAGTACCAAATATAAAACCAGAATCGTTGGGGCGGCGAAGCTGCCCCAACGATTCTGGTTTTATATTTGGATTGGTATTTTATTTTCTCGCAAGTCCCCTAAGTAGTGAGTATTGCTAAGATCTATGCAACTATTCCACATGGATAAAAATGTTTCCTTTACGCGACGATAATCCAACCCAAGATAGATCCATAGTTGTCTATGCATTGATTGTGATCAATGTGTTGATTTTTGGGTATCAGGTTAGTTTGCTAGATTTTCAATTGACGGAATGGATCGGTACTTGGGCTTTATTTCCCAAGGCATTAATTACTAATCCATTTAAAGAAGCAATTACTTTATTGTCGTCACAATTTCTCCATGCTAATATCTTCCATTTAGTTGGTAATATGTGGTTCCTTTATTTATTTGGGAACAATATTGAAGATAAATTAGGACATTGGAAGTTCTTATTCTTTTATTTGTTGTGCGGAGTTGTGGCAGGAGCAGTGCAGGTGATGACCTCGCCGACATCATTAGTGCCAATGATAGGCGCTAGTGGAGCAATATCGGGCGTAATGGGAGCTTATTTAGTGAGATTCCCTCGTGCAAAGATTTTAAGCTTAGTATTTATCGGTTTTTTCTTTACGGCTATTCCCATTCCATCAGTGGTATTTTTAGGGCTATGGATTGCAGGACAAACAGTATATGCAGCGATGGCAAATCCTAATTTGCCAGGGGTGGCTTATCTGGCTCATATTAGTGGTTTTGCGATGGGCGCGATCGCCATTTTTCTGTTCTCAAAATTTTCCCAACCCGAATAAAGGTCGGGGGTGCAAATCGCCGCCGACCTTTATTCGGGTTTTCGCATTCCAATGTAAAGCCTGTTCGCTAGAGTTATTGGTTGGTGGGATAGTGTGGTCATCTGTCATAATGTGTCAGTAGCTTGACGTAATACTAACCAATGAAAGCCATATCTGTTTTGGGAACTTCATCGAATGCTGGCAAAAGCTGGATGGTGACGGCATTGGGAGCGTGGCTAAAACGGAATGGTATAAAAGTCGCTCCCTTTAAGGCTCAAAATATGTCGAATAATTCCTATGTGACCTTGGAGGGTGGAGAGATCGGTCGAGCGCAGGCTGTCCAAGCGATCGCCTGTGGGATGCGTCCTATTGCGGAAATGAATCCGATTCTCTTAAAACCATCGGGAAATGGAACTTCGCAATTAGTTTTATTAGGTGAAGCCCGTCAACATATCGCTGCCATTGATTACTATCAGCATATTGAGACTCTCTGGCAGACTGTGCGCGATACCCTCGAATTTTGGCGCGATCGCTGCGATGTGTTGATTCTCGAAGGAGCAGGCAGCCCAGTGGAACTAAATCTGATGCAGAGGGATTTGGTAAATCTACGCCCCATTGTACATTTACAAGGAAAGTGGATATTAGTTGGTGATATTGAGAAGGGAGGTGTATTTGCACAGATTATTGGAACCCATAAACTGATTCCACAACCTGCACAGGAATTAGGCTTAGGATTTATTGTTAATAAATTTCGTGGTGATTTACGGTTGTTTAGTGACGCTGAAAAACACTTTCGCGAACATATGCCACATTTCCCCTATTTGGGGGTTCTTCCCTATGCCGCAGATTTACAACCTGAGAGCGAAGATAGTCTATGCAGTGAAGCAGAATCTAAAGGGAAGGGCGCAAGGATTGCATGGATTAGATTTCCCCATTTATCAAATTCTCAAGACAGTCAACCTTGGCAATTGGATTTGGGAATTGAAACATATTGGGTAAAAAATGCTGCTGACCTAGATGATGCAAGGATCATTATTCTCCCGGGGAGCAAAAATACGCTTAGTGATTTGCAATGGTTGCGAACTACAGGATTAGATCAAGCGATTCTCTCGGCACATCAGCGCGGTATACCTATAGTCGGCATTTGTGGTGGCTATCAAATGCTAGGGAAATACTTGGGCGATCGCGAAGGTTTGGCGGGTATAGCAGGGGAAGTGGAAGGATTGGGGCTATTACCAATTAGGACAGAATTTCTCGCGTCAAAACAGGTGCGCCAAGTTCAAGCAATCTGGAAATCGGAGCAATCAATTAATCAATGGATGGCCTATGAAATCCATATGGGAGTGACAAAATTAATTAATGGCATAGATGCTGAGCAAGTTAAACCTTTACTACAAGTGCTACAAATTCATGGCGATCGCGAATATTATGACGAAGGGATAACAAGCGATCGCGTATGGGGCAGCTATTTACATGGTCTCTTTGAGTCGGCGAATATCCGTCAAGCCTTAACCCAGTTAGCTAATATTCCTGAACATCAACCTGCTGCTATCTCTTGGCAAGAACATCAACAAAATCTTTATAACAATATGGCAGATTTACTAGAAGCACATTTAGATCTGACCCCGATTCATCGTTATCTAGACTAAATAGGAGCGAAACTTACAGCAATTGCCGAGGAAACGAGCCACAAGAAGAATTTTAAAAGCGTTGCTTCGCAACGCTTTTAAAATTCTTCTTGATTTGGGTTTGAGGGCAAAGCGCTGTAGTGTCGCTCCTCTTCAATCATTAGGATTGGGGCTTGCCACCAATATCACCATCGCCGTCAATATCACGACCAGTAGCAGTTTCTAAAGCGTCAATAGCCTTGCCAGTGGAATCTTTAGCGATCGCGCCAACATCTGTATTTAGGACATCAGTGACTTTTTTGACATTTTCTTCACCAATAACTTTCTCAACTTGATCATTCAGTGCTTCAGCAACTTCACTAGCCTTTTGCTGTAAACCGCTTACAAATCCACCAAGCCCTGAATTTTGCTCTGCGCTCATTTTAATTATCTCCGTAGAGTATTTCTGATTAGCTGTCTCTTAAATTATACTCATGTAATTCCAAAAATCATGTTTCTTGCAATACTGTGTAAAAAAGTTTTTGCAATCGTAGTCTAAAAATCGCCATAATCTACCTGTAAACAGGTTAAACCCAGATCACGCCAAACTTTAACTACCTGATCGCGATCGTCTAACACAAAAGCCACATTGTACTTATCAACAATAAATTCATCATAAATTTCTTTCTTGACAAGGCTATCTTTTCGCAAATCGCCAGATTTTCGCATATGGATTTCAGCAAAAGAGATATGATGTTTCTCTAACCATGCAAGGGTTTGGGGTTTGAATTTATCCTCCCGACCCGATACAAATAGGATCGCCTTACCTGAAGTTTGTAAAATAGAGCGCACTGGTTCATTAAGGGTGTCTCTCTCACAGTTAGCCGCATCATAGGGGCTGCGATCGCCAATTAAAGCTAGAGTTCCATCTAAATCACAAATGATTGCATCAGGTAACTCAGGCTTATAAGTTGGTTTTGGCGCTCTTGGTGGAGCGATGAACTGATTGTACATATCGCGAATGACCTTCTCGCCCACAGAATTCATTCTGTTCAAATCACGCTTGATACAAGTCTCTAGCGGCACATCGCGAAAGTCGATCACCTCCAACATTGCTAAGCCTTTAATTAATTCTCTAATTCTGGCTTCATGCTTAGGCGCAAGGTGCGTATTATCAACGATGACATGCTTTCCATTCTCTAAAGCCGCCTTAATAATAGAGTCTTGAATATCTAGCACAAACTTCTCATTTCCTTTTGAGAAATAGGAATTATCTAACATGGCGCGAAGTTCGTCTTTATTCACCCGTTTGATACTATTAGGAGACTTATCGACCTTATTCTTTGCCCATGTGGACTTGCCTGAAGCAGGTAAACCAATTGTGAAATAGACTGTCAGCATAGTTTTTAAATCTGTAAATTGAACAATTAATTAAAGATAGGGTGGCGCTTCGCGCCAACCCAGTCTTAATTCTCATCATTATCCATGAAAGGTTTTTCATGGGCAGGTTTAATAGTTCGCCAAATATAATCGCTATAATCTTTCCCATCTAGTAAAGAAAATAAGATCGTATGATTTTGACAAGTTAAGATATGTTTTGCCATTTCTTTGCGATCGCCACGATCCACAACTGCCACAATTCTTTCAAAGTCAGCTTTAGCAGTTTCTTCAATTTGCTGATATTGACAAAGTATGGACGCTTTAGTGTCCTTAAACCAGTTGTAAAACTCATCGGGAACTCGCTCTAAAATATCTTCAAAGGGAGTTTTATCCCGCAACATTTCCCAAATAACCTTACTAGTAATTTGAGTCAAGACACGATGTAGTTTTACATAGTCAGCAAACTTAAACTTAAGCCTTAGTCCACTATTAAAACGAATCACGAAGCCTTCTTGATTCTGCTCATTAAGCTTTGCGATCGCTGCTAAATCTTTTAAGCCATCATACTTTTTGGCAATGGGAAATCCTAAATTAGTAAATGCCTCAATCGGATATTCGCAACCTGATTTTGTTTCAATTATAGCCAATAATACCAAGGCTTCATAATCACCATAATCCACCACAATCCGATTAGCAGGATAGATAATTTCAAACAAATAGGTTAATGATTTATCTAGTAATGGAATTATATCTACATATAAAGTCTGCAATATTTGATTCGCTTTGATTGCTTGATCAGAGTTAAAACTACCTCTAGAAGCAATGTAGGGCTGATTTTGATACCAATAAAGAATTCCTAGTGATCCATCCAACTTCTCATAGACATCAAAAGGCTCTGCTGGTAAAGTATCTTGATATTCTTGGAGATTGAAAAATTTAGCTAAAGGGCGAGAGGCGATCGCACCATCACGATCTAAAATCAAGCCTCGGCATTGCATCGTTTCAGGTGTCCACAGGCGATCGTACTGCGCCTTAGCAGTGTAATTATAAATAAAGAGTTCCCCACTAGCATGAGGGCGCTTGGTAATATATCCCTCGGTAATTAATTGATCGATTTTCTCTAAGTTGATCATAATGTTTAGATATTTAGAATAAATTAGCAGTATAGCGTTTCACAATTTAGTGAATTACGGAATTATTTCCCTAGGAAAACAATCATCCATAGCAATCCTCAATGAGTCATAAGAAAACAAGCCGACAACAAGGGGCTTAAGCCCCTTGACTTTCTCACAAATGATTTAGAGTTGCTATATAATACAACTTAAACTTAGAGGAATTTAAAATTATGCCTGTGACATCATCCAAACCTCTGAGAGTTCTAATTGTTGAAGATGATCCATTGATTCAGCTTGGTTTAGAACAATCACTTTCCCAACAACCAAATATTACGATAGTTGGTATCGCAGAGGATGGTTATATCGGTGTCAAAATGGCACAGGAATTAATACCTGACATCATTGTGATGGATATTGGATTGCCTAGACTAGATGGAATCTCAGCAACTCAAAAAATCAAAACTAACTTACCAAATGTCCATATTGTGATGCTCAGTTCGCATACGGATGATACAGAAATTATTGCAGCTTTATCGAGTGGCGCTGATGCCTATTGTGTTAAAGGTACAAGTACTAATAGTCTTCTAGCTGCCTTTGCTGCCGCCAAAGATGGTGCTACTTACCTTGATCCTCAAATTGCGCGTAAAGTAATGGATCATCTCAAGCCCCCCACTCAGTATGAAAACAACTCCCATCTTTCACAAAGAGAATTAGAAGTATTGAAATTAATCGTTGAGGGTAAGAGCAATCCTGAAATTGCTAAACTGCTCTATCTCAGTCCTAAT
Source organism: Pseudanabaena sp. UBA1465 (assembly GCA_002325645.1). Lineage (GTDB taxonomy): Bacteria > Cyanobacteriota > Cyanobacteriia > Pseudanabaenales > Pseudanabaenaceae > Pseudanabaena. Next base: position 43,604 of record DCSN01000229.1, on the reverse strand, counting down.
ACTATAAAAACTCATGTGCGCGGCATTATGAATAAGCTGTCGGTGGACGATCGCGTACAGGCGGCAGTGGTGGCGTTGCGATCGGGATTAGTTAGTTAATGTGAATTTTTCTTGCTGATTGTACTTTCTAGCTTTTGTCCTGACAATAGCTAATCGGCTATATAATAAACAACAAAATTAAGCTGATAAATATTGTGGCGCATACCTTTTTAGTTCAACCTGGGAAATGGACTCTCGAAGGCAACTGGATAGAGAGGGACTCTATGCCTATTGAAGTCAAGGGTAGAACTTTAGTAGGTTGGTCTAGGGATAATTTTTGGTTTACGATGGTCACAAAGTTAACCTTTCCCAATAGCGATCGCGAAGAGTTGACTATGGCTTACAAAGGCAGAATTGACTCCGATGAACGCCGCTTTACCTATGTGGTTGATGATAGCTCACTGGGCAAAGTAGAAGGCGAAGGAATAATCGGACCAGACTCAATTACTCAACGATATTGGGTCATGGGTGATAGAAAAATGCGAACAGGTTTTCAAACACTTTATCGACGCGACAATAATATTTACTCTTTGGTGGGCGGTATTATTGCGGGACAAAACTTAGAAAGTACAATGGAAGCAATTTTGACTCGTGTTGATTCTTAAAGACCAAAAAAATAGGATAGGCGGCGCATCGCGCCGCCTATCCTATTTTTTTGGGTCTTAACGCGAGCTTACGCTTTTTATTTCACTAGACAGAATGTCGATCGCCTTCGCAAATTGTGGGTCAGAGGTTGTCCCGACTAAATCACGATTTTTGTTAAGCTTTTCGAGATCTTCTTTAGTTAGCTCAACTACGCGATCAGGAACAATACCCATGTGATTGATATCACGACCATTAGGCGTGTAGTACTTCGCGATCGTGACCGCCATACCCGAACCATCACTCAAGGAATGTACTGACTGAACTAGGCCTTTGCCGAAGGTTTTGGTTCCGACAATGACCGCACGCTTGTTATCTTGCAAAGCACCAGACAAAATTTCACTGGCACTAGCCGATCCGCCATCCACCAAAACCACAAGCGGTTTATTGGTTAGAGCCTGACGATTTGCCGTGAGGCGCTCATTTTCACCCTTGCGATCGATAGTCGAAACAATAGTGGCATTATCGAGCCACATCCTCGCAATTTCCGCGCTGGAATATAACAATCCACCAGGATTAGAGCGTAAATCCAAGATAAAACCAACAGCACCCTTACTTACCTGATCTTGGATAGCCTTACGCATATCGCTGGCGGCATTGGCATTAAACTGGCGCAAGCTGATATAGCCGACTTTACCAATATTGGTATCGCGCAATTCTGCCTTAACTGGATGAATTTCAATCTTGGCGCGTTCTAGCTCAATATCAAATTGGCGATCGCCACGCTTGATTCCCAATTTAACCTTTGTGCCAGCAGGTCCACGAATGAGGGCGACGGCTTGGTTAATATCCATGCCATCGGTAGACTTATTGGCGATCGAGGTAATAATGTCCTTGGTCAAAACCCCAGCCCGCGATGCAGGGGAATCTTCAATGGGAGCAACCACTGTTAATTGTTTGGTCGCATCATCCATACCTAGTTGAATGCCAACCCCTGTAAGCTCACCTGAAGTATCGATCTGCATACTCTTAAACTGTTCTGGGTCCATAAACCGAGTGTATGGATCATCAAGCAGCTTGAGCATTTCTCGGACTGAGCGATAGGCTTCAGCCTTGGATGAATAGTCACGATTCTCAACATACTGCCGCCTAACTTGCCGCCAGTCTACTTTATTAAAAGCACCGTCAACATATTCCCGATTAATAAGTTGCCAAGCTTCGTCAACGATTTCTTTGGGGCTATCCCGAAATGCGGCGATGCTAGGATTTGCTAGCTGAAAACCAACAACTGCGACAGCCGCCGCTAATGCTGCTGTTGTACTAAGTACAAGTCCGCCTTTTGCCATGTCAACTTCCTGAAAAGTTATGTGAGTGAGGAATGCGAGATTTTTAAAATTACACCAACTCTAGCACAGGAGTTTTTAAGCGTGTGATGAAATTCACACAATGTAGGTGAATTGCTAATTTTGACGCGAATATTCTTGAGCCGAATTAATTGTGCTTGCTGTTGTTTGGGTTTAGGTGTTGTGATATCCATTTTTTACTTGAAAATGGCTTTTAGACAGGTAAATGTATACTTTTATACAAAGCGTGCATACTCTAATCTGTTGTTATGAAAGTAATTAATCTTTGCATCTTTTTGTTTGCATCGGTATATTACTTCGCTGAGGAGAATTTTAAGGTGTTGGTCTATAAAACAAATCAAAAGAGGCGGATCAAGAGTTCAGTCAATTGGACTGCTTGTATCCCCTTAGCAGCAATTATCGGGGTGTTTTGGGTGTATGCAGCCACTGCTCAGACTCCTGCTCCTACTCCTGCACCCCTAACCCCTGAAAAAGTTCAAGAGAATGTTGCTGCTCTCAAAGTTGGGTTAGATACTCTTTGGGTAGTTGTTGCAGCTTTTCTAGTATTTTTCATGAATGCTGGCTTCGCTCTGGTTGAGTCAGGCTTTTGTCGTCGCAAAAATACGGTTAACATCCTTACCAAAAACTTAATCGTATTTGCGATCGCCACCATCGCTTACTGGATGGTCGGTTTTGGTTTTATGTATGGTGATGACGGCGGTAATACCCTTATCGGTTTGAAAGGATTTTTCCTAAGTGGTGCTGATAATAGTCCTAAAACCCTTGCTGATTATGTGGGTGACTTTCCTGGACTTAATTGGACAGGCGTACCGCTAGAGGCTAAGTTCTTGTTCCAGTTAGTGTTTGCCGCAACCGCAGCAACCATTGTTTCAGGTGCAGTTGCTGAACGTATCAAGTTTCTTGCCTTTTTGCTATTCAGCTTTATCCTAGTCGCTGTTTCCTATCCAATCACAGGACATTGGATTTGGGGTGGCGGCTGGCTATCAAAAGTTGGCTTTTTCGATTTTGCTGGTTCAACCGTTGTCCACTCAGTTGGTGGCTGGGGTGCGCTGATCGGTGCAGCCGTCCTCGGATCGAGAGCTGGTAGATATGGCGAAGACGGTAAAAACCGCGCTATCCCTGGTCATAGTATGAGTTTGGCAACTTTAGGCTGCTTGATTCTATGGTTAGGTTGGTTTGGTTTTAACCCTGGTTCAACGATGGCGGCTGATGGTCGTTTGATATCTCATATTGCTCTCACCACTAATATGGGTGCTTCCGCAGGTGGGATCGCCGCAACGATCGTGGCTTGGCTATATCTTGGTAAGCCTGACCTATCGATGATTGTTAACGGGATCTTGGCGGGATTAGTCTCGGTTACTGCTTCTTGCGCTTGGATTACCTTACCTAGTGCGCTTATCATTGGGGCGATCGGTGGCACAATTGTGGTATTTGCAGTTGGCTTCTTCGACAAGCTCAAGATTGATGATCCTGTAGGTGCGACTTCTGTTCACCTAGTTTGCGGTATTTGGGGTACTCTGGCAGTTGGCTTGTTTGCGGTTGGTCAAAATACTGATATCGGCGGCGGTTATATATTGCAAGCAGGTGCTGGTCCTAAAGCTGGACTATTCTTTGGCGGTGGATTTGATCAACTATTAGCTCAATTGATTGGTGTTGCCTCCGTTGGTGGTTTTACAGTTGCCTTTAGTTTTATTGGCTGGTATGTGATTTCCCTAATTACAGGTGGCATTCGTGTTGAGCCAGAAGAAGAGTTCAAGGGACTTGATATCTCTGAACATGGCATGGAAGCCTATTCTGGTTTTGGAAAGGAAAGCGAATAATTAGAGATGTACGGCGAAGTCGCACGTCGCTAATTATTCGTTGAATTTAAAGATAAAGGCGGTGGCAAATGTCATCGCCTTTATCTTTTAGATTTGGGTTGCTTTTTGTAAAGTTCATCCCAATTCCGATAGGATTATCGGGGTATAATTGTGGGGCAAAGGAACTAATAATTTATCAACCCCGATAGTTGAACCATGACAAATACTTTGATTAATGCGACAAAAGTATCAAAAGTTGAGGTCCTCAAACAAAAAAGCAATTTTTTACGCGGACCTATCGATATAGAGCTAAATGATGGCAATCCATTTTTTAGTCAGGATGGAATACAGATTCTCAAATTTCATGGTTCCTATCAGCAAAAAGATCGGGATTTAGAAAAGTCTAAGGAAAAGGGTCAAGATGCACAGTACAGCATGATGTTGAGGACTCGTAGCCCCGGTGGGGTAATTCCTTGGCAGTTGTATTTGGCTTTGGATCGACTCTGTGATAAGTATGGCAATCACACTTTACGGGCGACTACGAGACAGGGCTTTCAAATTCATGGGATTCTCAAGGAAAATCTCAAAACGGTGATCGCAGATATCACCAAAAACTTGGGATCGACGGTGGGCGCTTGTGGTGACATTAACCGTAATGTGATGGCTCCTGCGGCGACCTTTAAAAATAAGCCTGAATATGAATATGCGCGTGAATATGCGGTTAAAATCGCGGATCTATTAGCGCCCCAAGCAGGGGCTTATTATGATATTTGGCTTGATGGTGAAGTTGCTGTTACGGCAACGGAAGCACCAGAGGTAACTGAGGCAAGAAAGCGTCAAGGTGCGGGAACTGCCAAAACCAATATTAGTGATGTGGAGCCAATTTATGGTCTCCAGTATTTGCCGCGCAAGTTCAAAATTGCGATCGCGGTTGCTGGTGATAATTCCGTAGATCTATATACTAACGATTTGGCGTTGGTGGTCATTATCAATGCGGCGCATGAGTTAGAGGGCTTTAACCTTTATGTTGGTGGTGGTTTGGGTCGCGCCCATAATAATGATGCGACGATTGTACGAATTGCTGACAGCATTGGCTTTGTGCCTGTTGCCAAGATTTACGATGTGATTAAAGCGATCGTGTCGGTGCAACGGGACTATGGCGATCGCCACAATCGTCGTCATTCCCGCTTTAAGCATATTTTGCATGAGTGGGGCGTAGACAAGTTTAAGCAAGTTTTATCGGAATATTATCCTGAAAAACTTGCCGATGCGCGGGAGTTGCCAGCTTTCAAATATCAGGATTATCTTGGTTGGCATGAGCAGGGCGATGGTAAATATTTTGTCGGAGTCTCAATCGAAAATGGTCGGGTTAGCGATCGCCAAGATTTGCAACTGAAGACGGCTTTGCGTGAAATTAGCGAAAAGTTTCATCATGATTTTGTTTTGACTCCGAATCATAATTTGCTGATTACGGAAATTGCTGCTGACGAAAAGGAAGAAATTCAAAAAATCCTCGATCGCTGTGGTGTATTAGCTCCAGACAAAATTGATAGCCTTGTGCGTTATTCGATGGCTTGTCCTGCTTTCCCTACCTGTGGCTTGGCGATCGCCGAAGCAGAGCGTGCTTTACCCAATGTGTTAGCCAGAATTCGCAAATTATTAGTGTATTTGGGCTTAGACAATGAAACCTTTGTCACCCGCATGACAGGTTGCCCCAACGGTTGCGCCCGTCCCTACATGGCCGAACTTGCCTTTGTCGGTAGCGCTGTTGATGAATACCAAATTTGGCTAGGCGGTAATTTTGACTCAACCCGTTTGGCTCAGCCCTATGTCCAACGCTTGCACATTAACAATTTGGAGAAAGGTCTAGAGCCTTTGTTTGTTTACTTCAAAAATGAACGCGTGGAGGGTGAAGGGTTTGGTGATTTTTGCGATCGCAAAGGCATTGAGGATTTACGTCAGTTCGCGGAAGCCTATGTAACTGAATATGTGCCTGAAGTTGATGGAAGCAAAGGTAAACGCAAAGATATTCGCCATCGTGTCACCCTTTCAGGAAAATCCTATGAATTATTGAAAAATGCTGTGGAGGTGCAGGGTGCTTCGATGAAGGATATTGTTGAGGCAGCTTTAGAGAAATATTTAGGTTAGAACTCTATAAAAACCAGAGCTAAAAACTGTGGTGCACGCGGCGCGTGCGCCACAGTTTTTAGGACCCTTATCAAAACAGCAAAAGCCTCGCATTGCAAGGCTTTTGCTGTTTTGGAGATAGAAAATGGTTTACACCGCGATCGCTTTTCTATCGTCAGTTGAAAATTTAGCTCACAAGCGAAAGCCCCGCACTCTATCCGTTTACAAGGATGAGTGACGGGATGAAAGCGCGTCCATCAAGGGGTTCAATGCCCCGCCGATGGACAATTATCTTGAACGAACCCAACATTTCAGTTATAATTATGCAATCAACAAGGCTGAAAGTGCTGGTTGATCATGAACCTTGACAACTGAAAATATGGCGCTTTACAGGGGAGTTTAACATTAATTTGTAACTGCCTCCTGTATGTAAAATTTTCAAGGAATAAAGGATAAAAAGCTTTTCTCCATTGGAGAAACCAAGCTTGGAAAGTCTAACTTTCTCGGTGTCGAGGGGCGCTCGATGTCGTTACAAAGCTCAGTGTGCTTCCGATGCAATAGCAGGATTAGCTGAGAAGCCCACCCTATACTCGTCCGCGAGTTAGGGATGGGAGTCGTCACAGCCTATGCTGAAAAATCTAATCCGCTTGGCTTTAACCCAACTCGTCTAGTTAAGCTCGGAGAATTAAGTGGCTCTGCTGCCTTAAAATACTCCATTGAGCTATTTCAGCAAAACATAATCGCAGTCATGACTGAAGGACTAGAAGTAGTTCGTGATGCCAAAGTTGATTTATTGCTAATCGATCAAGCCTCCTTTGGTGCTTCTAGTGTTGCGGAATATTTAGGAATTCCCTATATCACTATTACTAGTGCTTTGATGACAAATCGTGAGGAGGCACTTCCTCCATTGAGCTTCGGCTGGAATTATTCGACAGCACCTTGGGCAAAACTTCGGAACAAACTTGGTTACAAACTTCTAGATCGTTTGGTAAAACCTCTTCTAGAGACGATTAACTCCCATCGACAGTCGTTGAATTTGCCACCTTTTAGCCAGTCTAACAATGCAAATTCTAAACTTGCCCAAATTTGCCGTCAACCTGGGGAGTTTGAATTTCTTCGACAAGAATTACCAGATTGCTTCCATTTTGTAGGTTCTTTTCATAGCAATTTAAGTCGCGCCAATGTCGATTTTCCCTACGAAAAACTGAATGGCAAGCCTTTGATCTATGCTTCTATGGGAACTATTCAAAATCGATTGCTCAGCATTTTTAATCAAATTGCCGAGGCTTGCCAAGATTTGGGCGCTCAATTGATCATTTCCTTAGGAGGTTCGGCTGATCCCAATAATCTACCAGCCTTTGCAGGCGATCCCATCGTGGTTAAATATGCTCCCCAGTTAGACCTCTTACAAAAAGCACAACTTACCATTACCCATGCAGGGCTAAATACTGCATTGGAATCTTTAAGTTGTGGAGTGCCAATGGTGGCGATTCCGATCGCCAATGATCAACCGGGCGTAGGCGCGAGAATTGCTTGGACAGAGACAGGGGTAGTTATTCCTGTCAAAAAAGCAACCGTTCCCAAATTGCGGAAAGCTGTGCAAACGGTATTAACGCGATCGAAATATCGAGATAATGCTCAAAAGATGCAAGCTGCTATGCAAAAGTCTGGTGGTGTAAAATTAGCAGCAGATATCGTGGAACAAGTTCTTAATACAGGTAAACCTGTATTAAGAACTCGCTAAAACAGAGAATGGCACTTTGTGCCATTCTCTGTTTTAGCCGTAAGGACGAGGATAGGGTTTTAACATTGGTGAAGCTCGATAGACTGGAAAAATTTGCACCACTTGACCACCGCTTAACAGATATTCCTACCCCAACATGACGATATACTGAGAAGTATCAAGGTATATCTACTTAAATAACATAACCAATAGAGTCATTTGTTAGAGCGATCGCTCTAACAGTGACTTAAAATAACAACCGAAGAGCGAGTATGTGTTGTGCTTTGCACAGCACATACTCGCTAACCAAAACTAGCACCCCTAGCCAGAGCAACAGTTTACAGAGTAAAGAGGCGATCGCAAATCATGGTGATGATTGAAACCAAAGCCGAACGCATGGTCATAAATATGGGACCTCACCACCCATCCATGCACGGCGTTCTCAGACTTATCGTCACACTAGACGGCGAAAATGTAGTCGATTGTGAACCTGTTTTAGGTTACTTGCATCGCTCCATGGAAAAAATCGCTGAAAATCGCACGATTATCCAATATTTGCCCTATGTGACCCGATGGGATTACCTCGCGACCATGTTCACCGAGGCAATCACTGTCAATGCCCCCGAAAAGCTAGCCAATGTGCCAGTGCCGAGACGCGCCAGCTACATTCGCATGATCATGTTAGAACTTAGCCGCATCGCCTCTCACCTACTTTGGCTCGGCACATTCGTCGCAGACATCGGCGCACAAACACCATTTTTCTACGTTTTCCGCGAACGGGAAATGATCTATGACCTGTTTGAAGCTGCAACAGGGATGCGGATGATGCACAACTATTTCCGCATCGGGGGCGTTGCCGCCGATCTACCCTACGGCTGGATCGAAAAATGTGAAGATTTTTGCAATTACTTCACCCCTGTGATTGACGAATACGAAAAATTAATTACAAATAATCCGATCTTTCGCAAGCGTGTAGAAGGTTTAGGCACAATTACCCGTGATGAAGCAATCAATTGGGGCTTATCTGGTCCAATGCTGCGTGGCTCAGGCGTAAAACTTGATTTACGCAAAGTTGATCATTACGAGCTTTACGATGAACTCGACTGGGATGTGCAGTGGGACAACGGCGGCGACTGCCTTGCCCGTTATCTGGTGCGGGTCAGAGAAATGCGCGAATCCGCCAAAATGATCCTGCAATGCCTCAAACAAATTCCTGGAGGATCTTACGAAAACCTTGAAGCACAGCGCGTTCTGGCGGGACCGAAGAGCGAATGGAACTCGATGGACTATCAGTTTATTAGTAAAAAGCCATCGCCCACTTTCAAGGTGGCGGCTGGCGAACATTATGTGCGGGTCGAAGCGCCTAAAGGTGAACTAGGTGTCTATATTATTGGTGAAGATAGCGTCTTTCCTTGGCGTTTCAAGATTCGTCCACCAGGATTTATCAATTTACAGATTTTGCCTGAACTGGTGCGCGGCATGAAGCTTGCCGACATCATGGCAATCCTTGGCAGTGTGGACATTATTATGGGTGAGGTCGATCGCTAATGTACGGTGGAATTGATTTACAAAAATCTTTAATCGAAATCCTGTCGGGGCTTGGGCTGCCGACGGATGTTGCCAAATTAATTTGGATGGTACTGCCCATGGCAGTGATGATTTTGGGCGTAACTGTGGGCGCACTGGTCTGCACATGGCTAGAGCGCAAAATCTCCGCCGCCGCCCAACAACGGATTGGTCCTGAATATGCAGGACCTTTTGGGTTACTGATTCCCCTCGCGGACGTGGGCAAACTGTTAATCAAGCAAGGCACGATCCCTGCCAAAGCCGATCCTTTGCTCTACACGATCGGTCCAGCTCTAGTATTTACATCTGTTTTCCTCTGCTATTTAGTGATCCCCTTTGGTCAGAATTTGATCATTTCGGACATTGGTACAGGTGTATTTTTTATCATCGCTATTTCTAGCGTTGCCCCGATTGGTTTGCTGATGGCAGGTTACTCTTCTAACAATAAATACTCGCTGCTCGGTGGTTTGCGTGCTGCTGCACAGTCAATTAGTTACGAAATTCCTCTGGCACTGGCGGTATTGGCGATCGCACTGATGACCAATGGACTCAGCACCATTGATATTGTCAATCAGCAAGCTGAGTATGGCATTCTCTCTTGGAATATTTGGCGGCAGCCAATTGGCTTTGTGATTTTCATCATTGCGGCTTTGGCTGAATGTGAGCGCTTACCCTTTGACTTACCCGAAGCCGAAGAAGAACTGGTTGCTGGTTATCAGACTGAATATTCAGGGATCAGATTTGCCTTTTTCTACGGTGGTTCTTATGCCAACTTACTACTAGCTGGCTTGCTTGCATCGATTTTATATCTTGGTGGTTGGGAGTTGCCTTTCCCCATTGACAAAATTAGCGATGCGCTAGGGATTCAAGCAAATACTGCTTGGTGGCAAGTTTTAGCAGCTTTCATTGGTTTAACTGCAACCCTAGTTAAAACCTATGCCTTCATCTTCTTTGCGATTCTGTTGCGTTGGACGGTTCCCCGCGTACGGATCGATCAATTACTCGATCTTGGCTGGAAATTTTTACTGCCCATCGGATTGGCTAATCTATTGATCACCGCAGCTTTGAAATTGGCTTTCCCCTTTGCGTTTGGCGGATAGAAACTCTGTAAAAAAGTGCATTTCTCGCACTTTTTTACAAATAAACCCATTTATTAATTACTAAAATGCTGAAATTTCTTAGTAAAGTTGGTGAGTACACCAAAGATGTAGTCCAAGCAGCGAAATATATTGGACAGGGTATGTCAGTCACCTTTGACCATATGCGCCGCCGTCCGATTACGGTGCAGTATCCCTATGAAAAACTGATCCCCTCTGAGCGTTTCCGTGGAAGGATTCACTTTGAGTTTGATAAGTGTATTTCCTGTGAAGTTTGTGTGCGCGTATGTCCAATTAATCTGCCTGTGGTGGATTGGACCTTCAACACAGAGATCAAGAAAAAGGAACTCAAGAGCTACAGCATCGACTTCGGCGTATGTATTTTTTGCGGTAACTGTGTGGAATACTGCCCTACTAATGCCCTATCGATGACGGAAGAATACGATCTGTCCACCTTCGATCGCCATGAGTTGAACTTTGATAGCGTCGCCCTCGGACGGATGCCCACTAAAGTTACGGAAGATCCTTTTGTAACACCGATTCGTGAGTTGGCTTACTTGCCTAAGGGTGTAATCGAAGGACATGAAGTGCCGCATACGGCAAAACGTGCGGGTCTTCGCCCTGAAGAAATTGCTGAAGCAGCTTCGGAGCAAAAATAATCAAATAAAACGATGCTTCGCATCGTTTTATTTGATTTTAAGATTAGGACTAATAAAGGAAATTTAGAATGAACAATATTGGCTTAGGCGATGGTTCACAAACCGTATCTCTAGTTGTCTTAACAGCGATGTTAGTCGCTTCGGCGATGGGTGTGGTGCTGTTACAAAATATCGTTTACGCGGCATTTTTGCTCGGTGCAACTTTTATCAGTGTGGCGGGGCTATACTTGTTGCTCAATGCTGATTTTGTAGCGGCGGCGCAGGTTTTGATTTATGTCGGTGCGGTAAATATTTTGATCCTATTTGCGATCATGCTGGTCAATAAGCGCCAAGATTACCAAGATGTCAAATATGGGGCTTTACGCAGTGTTGTTACTGGTGCTGTATGCGTCGGTTTATTTGCATTGCTAGGTGTGACTGTAACCTCGACAAACTGGGCAATTACTCCGACGATCGCCAAACTCCCTTCAACGATGGTAGTTATCGGTCAGCACTTTTTCAGCGATTATTTACTACCCTTTGAATTGGCATCAATTTTGCTATTGGTTTCACTGATTGGCGCGATCGTGCTAGCCCGTCGTGAGCTTATGCCTGATGCGGTAAATTTTGCTCAAGGTGATGATGAAGAGTCGCTTGAGTTATTAGAAAAGCCCAAAGAGCAACTTGTTGCTTCTAAGTAAATATTTAAATACCGCCTTCGGCGGTATTTAAATATTTTTAAATTGAAATTAATAGTAAACAAATATGTCTTTAGAACCTTTTTTGATTATTGCGGCGGCTCTGTTTTGCATTGGCATCTATGGCTTAATTACTAGCCGTAACGCGGTGCGCGTATTAATGTCCGTGGAATTAATGCTAAATGCCGTTAATTTGAACTTGATGGCATTTTCTAATTTTCTTGATTCTGCGAGTATTCGTGGTCAAGTATTTACGATTTTTGTAATTTCGATCGCTGCTGCCGAAGCTGCTGTCGGTCTAGCGATCGTGCTATCGATTTATCGTAGTCGCGACACAGTGGATATGGAGCAATTTAATTTATTGCGTTGGTAATATTTTGAATTTTCATTTTGCCTGCGGCAAAATGAAAATTCAAATTTCAAAACATCTAAAATCGAACTCTTAAAACTATGTCAGAATCGCAACCCTATCAGAATCCTGTTGCTCAACTTCTTAATTTTGATGCCCCAACTAATTGGCAAGACACTTGGATTGACTACGCTGCTAAATTTGGATTCACAAAAGCGGATGTTCCTGAACTGATCCGACTATGTTGGGATCAAGATTTAACCGATAGTGATTCAACTAATTGCGAAACCCATGCCATTAGAGCCGTCGCTCAGTTAGAGCCAGAAACCGCTATCAAAGAATATGTGAAGCTATCAATCGCATTTCCTGATGATGATTATCTGCTTGAAGAAGTAAATGGAATATCCCGACAGGTTGGTGGTCTGGCGATCGCCCCGTTTAAAAATATCATTGATGATTCAACCCAACATCAGTGGGTAAGAGTTACTGCCGCTAATGGATTAGAAGAGATCGGCAAATCCTACGCTGAGCTTCGTCAGACTTGCATAGAGAATTTGATTGATTCGCTCCAAAATTACCGTGATATCAATGATGATGTGATTACGTCAACGTTGGTGAGCAATTTAACTGAATTGAAGGCGGTAGAAGCGGCTGATCTAATCGGGGAAGTATTTGCGAATACCGAAGTTGATGAGTTGTTGACAGGTTCTTGGGCGGCGGTGCAAGTGGAATTGGGATTGAAAAAAGAGTCGGACTTTTCAGTTAAGGAATTAGAGCCGAAACTGCCAGACTACATTTTAAATTTACGAGAGCAGCAACGTCAGATTGAAAAAGCGCATAAGCGTCAACTTTCACTGACTGAATTGATTGTTCCTGCCAGACCTGTTGCTAAGGGATTTGGCTCAAGTAAAAGTAAGAAAAAAAACACTAAGCAAGACGGTTCCGTAAATTAGAGCGATTGCAAGGCTAAACTCAGGAAAGCGCTCGATAAAGGTACGGAGAGATTATCTGTACCTCCAGGGGAATAAGCTTCGAGGAGAGCCGCGATCGCCGCAACAGGTATTACGATTCCAATATCTTTAGCCTGAACACCATGCGTAATTCCAAAAATACCAAGCATCACTACTAAACTAGTGGCAAACATCGCGAAAGAGCCTTCATAACTACGTTTATTGCCTAAATGTACAAAGGTATGTTTACCAAAGCGTTTACCGATGAGAGCTGCCATGCCATCGCCCCAAGACATGACCATTACGCCAATAACTGCATATTGGGGATAGTTGTCCCAGAGCAGAGTTACCAAAATCGTGATGCTGAGAGCGTAGTAGAACACTCCATAGGTTTTGCGCCCCACATCGTTGAGCATGGGCAGAATATTAATACGGTGAGAGGCTAGGGCGATCGCACTAAATAATACGCCAGCACAAACACATATCCATGTGGGAATATGCAACCACCAAGCGATTAACAGGACATGCCCCGTACCAATATGCACAACTTTGCGAACTAGCTCTGGATCTTGTTCAAGGCGGTGCAGGACTTCGGAAGCTAGAAAAACTAAACCGAGCCAAGTAGCCACAGCGCTAATCTGAAGGATGAGGGTAGTCATCGGAGAAAGTTCGATAGTTATGGGCATGGGATCGGCTCTATATCTATGATGAAACCAAGTTTTTTGTGGCGCGGCGAAGCCGCGCCACAAAAAACTTGGTTCTTTATTTTACTGCGAGTCCCTAAGGAGTTAATGTCGAAATTACATTTGTACCTGTAATCGTAACTGTTTGTAATTCCAGATTAGCCACAGCGCGATCGCCTTGCACATTGAGATTTTTATCGGGCTGCTTATAAACGATATTGCCATCCGCCGTAACTATTTTCGTGGGAATTAACCATTCCACCCGATCAGCATTGACGATACCTTGAGTAGACTGCAAACTTGCAGAAACTTGTCCTGTAAGGTTAATCCGTTCTTCTTTAAGTTGAGCTTGCCCCTGTTGAGCCTTAACGACAATGCCCCGACTTTTACTGGTAGCAGTAAATTCTACGGGCAAGGTTACTAATTTTTTATCAAGATTCCACAAAGCCTGAGATGTTTCTAGATCAAGATCTAGTTTGGGATCTTTCGCTTTAATATCACCAGAAAAAGTCACTTCTTTTGTCTGAATATTCCAATCACCTTTGTTGGCAAATAGCTGTAATTTATCTTTGACCTGCAACACGGAAATGGGAGATTCTGTGTAGACGCGATCGCGCTTCGCATCCCAAGTAATTTTTTCACTCTTCATTTCTAACGCTGGCTCAGCAGCTATAACGATCACATTTTTTGCGAGGCTGTAGACATTGGTACTGGGCTTAGCGGTAAGTTCCTTACCAGTCATTTTAATTTTATCTTCAGGTTTATTGATCTGGATATTGCCTGTCGCTTTGAGCAAATCCTGTTCCGATTTCCAAACCATGCGATCGGCGGTCATATCGATTTTTTCTTGAACTGCGATCGCTTTAATGTTGCCTTCTAACGAAATTTCCTTAGAAACTTGATCGATTGTACCTTTATCGCCAGTTACCTCCATCAGAGGTTCACCATTACGATAAAACTTTCCCTTCACCTCTTTAACATCAGCAATTTTGCGATCTTGACGATAATTAGCTTGTTTAGAAGTAATTTCCCAAAGTAATTTCCCATTCGCATCAAATTCAGTGAGGGTAATATTTTGGAGACTCGATCCTGCTACCTGTACAGATTTATTTAAACTAGTGACTTCAGGACGCAAAAATATAAACCATCCAAGCGCAAATAACAGCACTGTAATCACAAAAATGATCCCAAACAGGCGAATGTTACGGCGGCTAAATAGTTGCATGATGCTTTTTAGTGGATTTATCGCATATTCTCGCATATAGCTGTTGCCACTCAGGTGAGATAGCCTCCTAATTCATAGGCGGATTGAGAAGCGGCGATCGTGTCTTGTTCTTCGGTGGTTATTTCTGCATCAATATGACGGGTTTTAAATCTAAGGGTGGCGTTAGTGATGCGAGATTGCTGAGACTGACAAACCTAAATCTAGGCAGCAACTAATTGTCTTTCTTGGATGGGGTGATGGTATAAAACCATTAGTTGTCTCTCTGTTAGGGTTTCGATCGCATAGGCTCTTCCATTGAGGTCGCTAAATTCGACTTCAAAGACTTTAGGTTCGTAAATTTCTACAATTGTGCCGACTTGTCCTCGATATAATTGACAGTTGGGGACATCTTCTAAAAGTGCAACTACATCTAATAATTTCATGATTATCTCCTTTTAAGGTATGTAACAGGTGACTAAACGGGGAAAATTTTCTTCAAAACGGACAATCCAGACGCTACGAACGATCGCTTGCTTATCCCGTCTGTTCATCGAAAAGTCAATTATATATTTTTTGCCATAGCTATTTTCTCTTTCAAAGGCTGCGTTGTAATTTTTGAGTGCTTCTTTTAGGGCGTTGCGGAGTTCTTCTTCATAAAAGACCTCTCGATACACGAGAAACTCCGCGCTTTAGCGCTGAGAGGTAAGCGAAGGTTGGTTTCAAACCGCCAGTAGATATTAGAAACCATAGCTATAGCCATCCTTGCGATGAATAGTTTTGCAATAGATAACTTTTTCGTCTTGAACTAAAGCTAATCCCGTTGTCTTGGAGCCAGCATCAATCTTTATCTCGATTGGTTCTGGTGTAGCAGTTACCTCTTTTTTTTTAATAATCGTGAAGGAGAATTGACGGAATACAGCCGCCCTACCAGCTTTGAGTAATGATCGAGCCATTCCTGCTGTGCAAGGTGTTAGCGGTTTGTGATTAGTATCTAATACGAAGATTTGGTTAGACATTATTGCGTCTTTTCTAATTGCTTGTAATGTTTGCTTTGCCAAGGTTATCTAGGCTTGTTAGGCTTGCAACACTGTTCCAGTGACCTTAGAACTGTTTAATTACAAACGACAGAGCGGGGAACTAGCAAGCATTCCGAGGTGTCGTGACCTAAATAACGTAGTCAGTTAAGACTTAGGCTGGTCAGCACGGCTCCAAGCTTTCGGCTCGAAGCCCCGTCACTTCAGTGCGGGGTTGCTGACAATAGAATCTTTTTTTCTGTTAGTAGACATCTTTACGATGACTGACACTTAACAATAATACAATTAGCTCTCTGTCTTTAATTTCGTAGATAATGCGATAGTCTCCAACTCTGACACGATAGGTATTGTCGTAGCCTTTGAGCTTTTTAACTCCGTTCGGACGCGGATCGTTGGCTAGAGAGCGCAATGTTAGAATCAAGCGATCGCGTTCAATTTTTGTGATGTTATCTAGTTGCTTTTGGGCGGGTTTAGGGATAACGATGCGATAGCTCATGCTTGATTTGCCTCGTATTGGTCGAGGGTTAGGTAATCACCTGAAAGATAGGCTGTTTGAGAAGCGAGAATGTTTTCTTTTTCTTCTGTAGTTATTTCCTCTTCTGCATAGCGAGATTTGAGAAACAATACAAAGTCAAGGGTTTCTGCTAATAATGATTCAGAAATGTTTTCGACTTCTTGAATTAGCTTTTCTTTGGTAGTCATTGTTTTTTGCGATCGCTTTATCTTCTTATTTTACAGGACATCACGGATCTACTGAAGCCAACCGATCGCCTTAGTTTAACTTATTTAGCCTATTTTCTTTTTGGCTGCTGTTGATAGATATCTGTTATTTTCGATGAGTATTTGTCGCTCTAAAATACGATCTGCATCATTAAAATCAAGGATTCTTGCTGTGACTTCGCCGATATCTGTAGTTGATCGAATTATCGCTCCATCTAGTTGAAAATGTTCTCTCCATAAATCTCTACGAGGGTTAAAGAATCTGACAAGTTCTCCGCTTCGCCAATTAATCGAGCCTAGATCTGTGCCTTTTTGCAGGTTACAGAATAGGCAAGCATAGCAAAGATTTTCGGCTGTCGAATCGCCGCCATGTTTCACGCTAATGATGTGGTCAACTTGGCAACTAGAGGATCTATCTGATGCTGAAACCAAACAGTATTCACAAATGCTGTCAGCGCGTTCGATGACTAATTGCCTTAGCTGAACGCTAATATAGGTTCGAGGCATTTCATTTAGCCTCAGTGTTGATGTATCTATGGGCTTTAGCTTTGGCTAGGGTCAATATATGTTCTATTGTCAGGAAATGGTCTAGTTCACGCTTGTCTTCTTTTGTAAGCGCATTGTTTTTAGCGTTGTATATTAAATCTTCTAAGCGCTCTTGTGCGGCTTCAGAAAGATGGAAGTCGATTACGCTCTGGGGCGTTGTGCCAGATGCAATAAAGTCAACAATTTCATCGTAAACTTTGATGGTTTTAGTGGATGTATTCATGGTTAGGTTCTGGTTATGGTAGATTCAGTATTTGCGATTTTTTCTTTTTCTTAATTGCATTACTGTTGTCGCTGCCGCCATCAAGCAGTTTTTGTCTAAATTTTTCGTATTTTCCCATTTATGTCTCCTTCATGGTTTCGCACATAATCTCATAATTTTGGCGGGCTGTGACGGTATTGGGATGCTCGGAACCAAGGGCTTTTTCAAGGATTTGGATAGCTCACACATAAAGAGGTTCGGCTTCGCTGTACTTCCCTTGCGATTCGTAAAGTGATGCGAGACCGTTGAGACTGGTGGTAACAGATAGATAGTCTACTCTTATCAAGCTGCAATGAAGTCGGATTTTTTAATTATGCGTGGTGTTGGTAAGGGTTTGTGACGAGCGGTGTAATCCTCAATTAGTAATTCCAAAACTTCTAGGGCATTTTCTAGGGCATGAGCGTAGGTGTCGCCGTGAGTGTGGGCGTAGGGACCAAATTCGGGTAAGTGAGCGATAAATTTACGGTCTTCTTCTGACCATTGGATAGAAATGCTGTAGTTATTCTCCATAGTGAGTTTTTGCTCTAATGATCAATATTGATTGGTCTTCTTCATAAATCTCGTAAACAATGCGATCTTTGAGGTTAAGACGATAGGAACGCAAACCGTTCAGGTCACCTTTTAGCGCTTTTCCGAGGTAAGGATTGGGGGCGAGTGTGTTAAGCAAAATTTCTTGGAGTTTTGCTTTTTGTTTAGATGTGAGTTCGCTGATATCTTTTTGAGCTTGTTTAGAAAAGAGGACTCTGTAGATTTTCATCCAAAGACTTGCTCCATAGAGAGTGCTTCTCCTGCTTGATATTCTTGGCGAGCAGATGCAACTTGGGTGAGCAGGTTGGGTAATTGCATTAATTCCGCAGTTTCAATTAGAGATTCCCATTCTTCTTGAGTAATCAGAATATAACTGCGATTTTCACGAACGATCGCTACTCCTTCTGGTTCTTGACCTGCCCGATCGCATAGTTCATCAAGGTTTGCTTTGGCGTAATTTAGTGTGACTTGATACATATACTTTTAGCCTAATCCTATGTCCTAAGATAACATCAACCAACAAAACTCAAAAAATCCACATTTTTCCTTTTACCCTTTTCCTTTTTCCTTGCTCACCTGAAGCCAACCAAGTGCATTTTGAGTTGTCGGATGGTCTGCGCCTAGTTCTCGACTAATGCTAAAATTATTGGCAGTACTTTATTCATCTTGAAAAGGTTTATGAATGTAAGTTTTCCAATACCAAAAGAACTTGAGTCCTATGTTCAAGGACAGATTCAGTCTGGAACTTATAATACTGTGGCGGATTATTTTCTGGCTTTGCTGAATCAAGATCGGCAAAGGAGGGAGGCTCAGACAAAACTAGTGAGTTTGTTACAAGAGGGTTTGAACTCAGAGCCTGAACTGGTAACTTCAGCTTATTGGCAAGATCTCCGATTGTCGGTACTTGGAACAGAGCAGTAGCAAGTATGACTTTTCCGATAATTGTTCGCGATCACGCTACCCAAGATATCAGGCGACAGGCAAATTATATTTTAGCGATGGGAAATCGAGATGCGGCTGAGAGATTTCTAGAATTTGCTGAGTATGCTTTCGCGCAGCTAGGGATAACTCCCAATATGGGTAGGGTTGTGCCATTAGTTTTGTCTGATATGGGAACGATCCGTCAATGGCGAATTAAGAATTTTAAGGATTATTTGATTTTTTACAAGGTTCTAGAGGATCGAGTCGAAGTTCTAAGAGTTTTGCATGGGATGAGAGACTTAGAGGATCTTTTACCTTTTTTAGATGAAGAAGTTTAATTTCCTTGTAATCGCAAAAAGCGGCTCATGGGGTAGGAGGTTTTGTGTTTAGCAAGAATTCTATAGGAAAACTAGGTTTATTGGCTGCACGGATTGTCTGAAGCCAACCAAGTGCATTTTGAGTGTTGGGATGCTCTGTGCCAAGTTTTTGTTCGTAAATTTGGATGGCGCGTTGGATGGATTGCAGGGCTTCGGGATGACGTTGGGTATTGTGATAGAGAGCGGCTAAGTTGAGTAGACTTTGGGCGACATCTGGGTGGTCTGCCCCTAGTTGGCGTTCCCTGATTTCGAGCGATCGCAGATAGAGAGGTTCGGCTTCGCTGTACTTCCCTTGATTATCGTAAAGTAATGCGAGATTGTTGATATCTATTGCGACATCTGGGTGGTCTGCCCCTAGTTGGCGTTCCCTGATTTCGAGCGATCGCAGATAAAGAGGTTCGGCATCACTATACTTCCCTTGCGATTTGTAAAGTAATGCGAGATTGTTGAGATCTGTTGCGATTTCGGGATGATCTTCTCCATAGATGCGTTTATCGATTTCGAGCGATCGCACATAGAGAGGTTCGGCTTCGCTGTACTTCCCTTGCGATCGGTAAAGACCTGCGAAATTGTTGAGATCTGTTGCGATTTCGGGATGGTCTTCTCCATAGATGCGTTTATCGATTTCGAGCGATCGCCGATAGAGAGGTTCGGCTTCGCTGTACTTCCCTTGCGATTCGTAAAGTAACGCGAGATTGTTGAGACTGGTGGCGACATCGGGATGGTCTGCTCCTAGTTGGCGTTCCCTGATTTCGAGCGATCGCCGATAGAGAGGTTCGGCTTCGCTGTACTTCCCTTGCGAATTGTAAAGTCCTGCGAGATTGTTGAGACTTTGGGCGACATCGGGATGGTCTGCCCCTAGTTGACGTTCCCTGATTTCGAGCGATCGCAGATAGAGAGGTTCGGCTTCGCTGTATTTTCCTTGCACGCGGTAAAGTTCTGCGAGATTATTGAGACTGGTGGCGACAGAGGGATGGTCTGCTCCTAAGTGTGATTCGGAGACTTTGAGGCAGGTTTGATATGGATCTACTGCTGAAGCATATAGCCCTTGACCTTTGTAAAACCTAGCAACTCCCAAAAATGCCCAAACTAAATTATCTTCAGGATTGGGAATAACAGCCAACATTTCCCGTCCGAGTATTTCTAGATGGGGAATCGCGGGTGCAACTTCTTTAACTTGATCAATAGTGATTATTTCTTCAATTCCCTTAGAAATATTCAGCAGTGATACCGCCACCTGTTGCCGCAAAACTTGCCATTCGGGATGTTGTTGCAATTGAAACTGAAAATATTCCCGCAAAAGCTGATGCAATTCATATACTCCCTGTTGCGTCCGTTCCAACAAATGCAGATTTAGCAACTCTCCCCTTGCCCCTTGCAAATCTCGTTCCGTAAGCGCCACCGCTTTTTTTTGAAACAGCCCTTGCAAACCTTGCCAAAAAGATTGTTTTTGCTTTGTCTCATCTAGCATCACAGACTGGATTAAAGTCCAAGGAATCGGCGCTAAAGCAAATAAACCCAACAAACAAGCCAAACGTTGCGCCAAAGGTGACAACTCTTGCCAACTCAAGAAAAATGAAGCCGCCACATTTAGATTTTTGGGTAATAACTTCCTTTCCTCATCAGTAATTTCTGAAAGCTGCACCATACATTCCCCTTGCAAACGTTGCAAGATCTCAGAAATACCAGTATCTAACTGATTCGGCAAAGCCAAATACCGCCCCACCAACTCGATCGCTAAAGGCAACCGCCCCAACCATGTACAGAGATTTTTGATTGCTTCTTCATTCTCCCGACGCGGATCGGCTTCAGGCAAAAACGACTTTAGCAAATCCACTGCCGCCGCCAACACCAAAACATCTAACCTGTATTGCTGCATCGCATTCCCCAATCCCAACCGCGTTGTCACCAATACCCGAAACTTGCCATCTAGGGTTGGCAAAAATGGCTCCACATTCCCATAATCTTTCACATCATCCAACACCACCAACATTTGCCCCGCCACCCGTTCCGATAGCCGCCGCCAGCAATGCCCTGCCAACTTTTCGCCACTATTCAACCCATCGGGCATCGTTTCCCCAAGCTGCACCTGTACAAAATCCTGTAACTGGGTCGGCAAAGTCCCCTCATTTCCCCGTAACCAACAGATCCCGCCGCCATAGTCCGTCAACAGATGCCGTAACGCATATTGCAGGGCAAGTTCCGACTTACCGACACCACCCATGCCTTTCACAAAAGCAGACACCGCCACCTTCTGATTTTTCTGCAAAAGTTCATGCACCTTTTCCAGATCCTCATCCCGTCCCGCAAAAAAAGTCACATTAGTCTGCGGAAGATTCAGCAAGCTTCCTGCCCGTTTTGCCTCCTCTACAATTTGGTTATAGTTAATGGTCTGAGTGATGTTACCAATTGTGAGGTCGCGCCCCACATCATTACCTTGTAAAGCCGACTGTTGATTTTTCGGATCTGTCGTCATGTTGCCTCACCCAAAACTAAAGCGATCGCCTCTTGAATTACGCGATCGCGATCAACCATCGCACCCAACTCAGCCGATTCATAATGCCCACCAAACGCCTCAACAGCAGCCAAATCTAAAGCAAAAGGATATGCCTCATTAAATGTCTCGAACAATTCAGAATCAGCAATATATTTACCGCCAGCCTTACGCCGCCGATTTGTTTTCTGAATTTCGTTAACCGCATGTTTGATTGACAGATCCCAAGATCTAGTTGTGCGTTTTTCCGCAGCCCGTTTAATCAAATGAGAGATGACAATCTTCGCGTAGCTAGAAATCTTGTTGATTTTGTCATCCTTGCTCATTTCTGTCATCTCCTCCACCAACAACAAAGCATCAGAGATATTGCCACTGAGCAAAAATCCCTTCAGTTCTAATAACTCTTCCATCACCTAAGCCTCCTGAGTTAAATCACCCAAATCAATATCACCCGTTACCTTGACATTTTTTAACATCGTTTGCTCGACCGAACCGCTAACCGATGGCGCTGTTTGCTTCATCGATTTTGCGCGAAGGTTTACGCCCTCAATATCATTAGCCATCACTTGTACACTTTTTGACCCAATTTTAGCCTGTACCACCAACTCTTCAACCTTCGTCGCTAATTCTTGATTGCTAGATAAAAGCGATCGCACTTCATCCAACAACTTAATCACATCAGGATCATCAGCGATCGCCTCCACATCAATTACCGCTTGCTGATAATCAATCTCTTTCCCTGCCTCAATTAACCTAGCCGTCTGCGAATCTGGAGCCTTGCGACTGAGAATTGACCAGAGCGATCGAGCCAGTTTCACTGTTTCATCGGTAATATTTTCACCAACCTTAGTTAATGAGCCTGTACCCACAATCACCAACAAACCCATAAGCAAAGAAACAGGCTCCATATTTACACCAATGATTTACTAATTTATAAATATTTTGATTTTATCTCAGCTACTAGAAACTAACGAGATCGCCTCTTGAATTATGGTATTGCGATCGACCATATCAGCTAACTGTGACACTGTATAACAACCACCGAAAGCCGCCGCCGCCGCACTAGACAGAGCCACTCGATAGGCATCACTTATGGCTTCCCTTAATTCTTCAATCGATAAGTAGTTACCACCAGATTTACGACGACGATTAGTTTTTTGAATTTCATAGACAGCATTCTCAATAGAAGCATCCCACGATCGCGTTGTATGTCCTTCGGCTTGGCGCTTGATTAAATGCAACAAGAGGAGCTTTGCAAAACTGGAGATTTTATTCAGCTTGTCGTCTTTGCTCATTTCCGTCATTTCCTCAACCAACAGCAAAGCCTCATGGATATTGCCATCAAGTAAAAATCCCTTAAGTTCTAACAATTCTTCCATCGCCTAAACCTCCTAAGTCAGATTATCTCAATTGATATCACCCGTCACTTTTACATTATTAGTATTCCAGCGTAGGGGCAATTCATGAATTGCCCCTACATTTCGGTCTTTTGCGTAAGTCATAATTATTTACACCACGAAGTTTACCGATGTTTTCATTTTACATCAGCACCAGAGAAACACTTACAGCGCTTTGCGCTCAAATCCAAACCAAGAAAAAACTTAAAAGTGTTGCTTCGCAACACTTTTAAGTTTTTTCTTACTACAAATCTACTAAGGCAAATTAACTAAGGATATCGCCACTGCACAAGCCTTTAACTCTGGTTGCTTCGAGTCGGGACAAGCTTCGGGATGGGTGAGAGCATTGGCTTCCGCATTGTCCGCCCAGAGCGTTCCCCAATGCATTGGTACAAATAACACACCGCGTGCGATCGCCTCCGTCACCAATGCAGGAAACTTAGAAGAACCGCGTCGTGATTTCACTTCCACTAAATCTCCATTGTTAATGGAAAATCTAGCTGCATCTTTGGGATGGATTTCGAGAAAGGGATGCGGATACATTTGCCGAATCTTATCAATGCGACCTGTGCGAGTTTGCGTATGCCAATGTCCGTATACCCTGCCATTGGTGAGAATGAAGGGATACTGGTCATCGGGAACTTCAAATACACCTTGAGAATGATAGGCTCCAAATCTAGCTTTGCGATCGCCTGTATGGAATTGCAGATCGGTGTAGAGACGCTTATTATGCAATTGATCTTGCTCAGGATGTTGATCGGAAGCTTGCCATTGGATTGCGCCTAGTTCCGCAAGTTTGGCATGGCTAATACCTGTCATATCACAAGGGCGATCGCGGGTAATCTGCACAAATTCGGCATAGACCTCGGCGGAGTTTTGGAATGGGAACTTATCGGCAAAACCTAATCTCCGACCAACTTCGGCAAAGATTTTCCAATCGGCAAGGGATTCACCGAGAGGGGGCTGAAAGGCTTGACAGAGAGTGACGCAACGCTCAGAATTGGTCATTGTGCCAGTCTTCTCGCTCCATTGGGTTGCTGGCAGGAGGATATGGGCAAATTCAGAGGTTTCGGTGGGGTAATAGGCATCTTGATAAACGGTGAAAGGCGATCGCCTTAACGCGGCTTTGGTTCGCACTAAATCGGGAAAACTAACAGCGGGATTAGTGGCCGCAATCCAGAGCAAATCAACTTGATCGGCTTCTAAACCGCGCACGATATCCCATGCGGTGCGACCGACTTGAGGTGAAATTTGTCCCGCAGGTAAATTCCAGAATTGTTCTAATTCGGCACGATGATCGGGATTAGTGACAAAGCGATAGCCAGGTAATAACTGGGCTAAACCTCCCGCTTCTCTGCCTCCCATTGCGTTGGGCTGACCTGTGAGCGAAAAGGGACCTGTGCCTTCTTTCCCAATTTGAGCCGTGAGTAAATGCAGATTAATGATACATTGCACTTTTGCCGTGCCTTGAATGGATTGATTGACTCCCATTGACCAGATCGAGAGAACTCGCTGCGATTCTGCCCAATATTTAGCAGCTAGTTCCAAATCTTCGATGCTAATGCCACAGCGCCGCGATACAAATTCGGGAGTATAAAGTTCGGTGATTTCTTGAAATTCACCAAAACCTGTGGTGTGGTTCTCGATGAAGGCGCGATCGCATTTATTCCATTTTAATAATAGGTGAGCGATCCCATTTAACAAATCAATATCTGTTGCTGGTTGAATCGCTAAATGGAGGTCAGCAACTTCGGCGGTTTGAGTGCGGCGTGGATCAACGACAATTAGCTTTACATGGGGATTTTTTTTATGGTATTTACGAAAGCGATTGAAAATAATCGGATGACATTCGGCAGTATTTGTACCGATCGCAAATAGACAATCAGTTAACTCAAAATCTTCATAGCAGCAGGGAGGACCATCGGCTCCCAAGCTTTTGACATAGCCTGAAACGGCGGAAGACATACAGAGACGGGAATTTGCGTCAAAATTATTGGTTCCCAAACACCCTTTAAATAATTTCTGGGCTATGTAATAGTCCTCAGTCTGAAACTGCCCCGAACCAAACATACAGAGAGCGTCCGCCCCTGTGGTAGCCAGCACTTTCTGAATTCGATTTACGATCGCGCTAAACGCTTGCTCCCAACTGACTTGGCGAAATTCTTGATCGAGGCGATCGCGCATCATTGGATGTAATAGCCGATCCTTTTGAATGGATTCGGCAACGGTTGCGCCTTTGACGCAGACCATACCTTGACTAGATGGATGACGGCGATCGCCTCGAACTTTGAAGCGATCGGGAAATTTTACGGTTGGCTCTTTCGTGGTTTCCACAATTTCCAAACCACAGCCGACACCACAATAGGGGCAGAGGGTTTTAACAGTGTGAGGTGTGGCATGGATAGAAGGGATAGTTTCAGACATATAGAGAGAGAAGTATTCAGCTATTGACGAACAGCTAATTTTTTGATCGCAAAACCTTTGGCGGGATCAAAATAACTAGTTTCAGTGAATCGGGAGTATGGCATCGATTGCAATGCGGCGATCGGATCATTGGGGTCAAACAACGATCCATCCGCTAGAACGATTGGGGATTTATCCTCTTCTGTAATTGGCAGATCTAATTCCTTGGCGGCTTGTTGATACAGATTAGTTGCCAACAAGTTATAAATCACTTCTGCATAGTTTTCAGGGAAATTAACTAATCCCCAACGTGCCATTTGGGTTAATACCCAGAGATGTTCTTTGCGAGATGGCATATTGCTCACACCAAATTGGCAGAAATCCTGATCATACTTTGCTTCCATTGTACTGACCCGATAGGGACCCGCAAATCCCGGGCGAATATAGATTGGATCGAGATTGAGATACTGTGGTTTTGCTAAAGTAAGCACCACTTCATCACGATTTTCTAAGGGTTCACAGAACTGCGAAGCTTCCAATAGTGCCTTCACGACTGCAAGATGGGTATTGGGATATTGTTCCGCCCAATCCTTGCGAACCCCTAAAACTTTTTCTGGATGTCCGCGCCAAATACTAAGGTCAGTTGCCACGACAAAGCCAACGTTATCATTGACGGCGCGGACGTTCCAAGGTTCACCGACACAGTAACCGATGATATTATTTGCCATCAGATTAGACACCATCTGCGGTGGTGGAATCACAATCACATCCACATCTTTGTCTGGTTCAATGCCACCACTAGAGAGCCAGTGTCTCAGTAGTAAGTTATGCATTGATGCGTGATGTACCATGCCCATCGCAGGATTATAAGCATTATCTTGGAATTGATCGATATAAGCTTTGAGAGAAGCGAGATCATGCACTCCTTCATTTTGCAATCTTTTACTGAGAGTGATTGCATTACCATTGCGACTTAAGGTGAGGGAAGTTACTACTGGTGTCGGAATCTTACCACCCATGCCGAGGGTGATGGCTAGGGGCATCCCTGTAACCATTTGCGCGGCATCAAGACGACCTTCACGAATTCCTTCCGCTAAGTCATTCCAGCTATTTTCCTTAGAAAGGGTAACATCTAAACCATATTTTGCGAATAGTCCTTTTTCCTGCGCGATCGCAAAGGGAGCGCAATCCGTAAGCGGAATGTAGCCAATAGTAAGATTGGTTTTCTCAATGTTGCCGAGACTGATCGCCGCATTGCTCTTGTTCTTGGCTCGTTCCAGTTTGATTTGTTTCTGGCGATCTAGAAAATTAACAACTTCGCCTCTGAGTCGATAATAATTGGGATGATTTACCGCCTCTAGTTTTTTGCGCGGATGGGGCAGGTCAACGGTGAGAACTTGACCGATTTTCGCTTCGGGTCCATTGGTCATCATCACAATGCGATCGCTTAACAACAGAGCTTCATCAACATCATGGGTAATCATTACCGCCGAGATTTTATGCTCATCACAAATTTGCATTAATTTCTCTTGCAAACGACCTCTGGTTAAAGCATCTAAAGCTCCAAAAGGTTCATCGAGCAATAAAATCTTGGGCTTAATCGACAAAGCGCGAGCAATACCCACCCGTTGCTTCATCCCACCCGAAATTTCTCTAGGATATTTATCCGCCGCGTGACTTAAGCCAACCAGATCAATATTTTCTTGAATAATGCGGCGACGTTCTTCTTTGGATAAATCTCTCAAAACCCGATTAACTGCCAATCCAATATTTTGACGCACCGTTAACCAAGGCAAGAGCGAGTGGTTTTGGAACACCAACATCCGATCAGGACCTGGTTCGCGTACTTCTCGTCCCTCTAAGACAATACCGCCTGCACTAGCACGATCCAATCCCGATAAAATATTTAGTACCGTCGATTTGCCACAGCCAGAATGTCCAATAATCGAGACAAACTCGCCTTCCTTCATTTCAAAATAAACATCTTTGACGGCAACGTAGGGCTTGCCATTCTGGGTTTTAAAAACACGGCTAACGTGATCGATTTCTAGGAATTTGGACATAATTAATTACTCAGCGTCATCAGCAAGGGCAAAGCGGTTATACAGAAATTCGAGAATGTAGTTACGGAGCGTGTAGTAGCGAGGATCGTCAGCGATCGCTTTGCGATTTCTGGGACGGGCAAAGGGAACATCGATGATTTCGGCGATATGGGCGGCGGGTCCATTGCTCATCATCACAATGCGATCGGCGAGAAATAAAGCCTCATCGATTTCATGGGTGATCATCAATGCGGTCACTCGATTTTCCCGCCAAATAGCAAGTAATTCTTCCTGCAATTCTTCGCGGGTCATGACATCCAATGCACCGAAAGGTTCATCAAGAATCAGCACTTCAGGACGGATCGATAATGCACGGGCGATCGATACCCTCTGACGCATCCCGCCTGAAAGTTCCTTCGGTTTTTTATGCATCGCTTCCGTTAAGCCAACTAACTCTAAGCTTTTCTTAGCGATCGCAATTTTCTCTTCTTTAGATTTGTCGGTATAAACTTGTTTGACGGCAAGATAGACATTCTCAAAGGCACTCATCCAAGGCAGGAGCGAATAGTTTTGAAACACCACCATGCGATCGGGACCTGGACGCAGGATTGGTTTTGACTTTAAGCAAATCTCGCCAGCAGTCGGTCTATTAAAACCTGCCACCATATTTAGCAACGTCGATTTACCGCAACCAGAGTGACCAATCACACAAATAAATTCGCCTTCATATACGGTTAAGTTCACGTCTTCGAGAACGGTATAGGGACCTCTGGCAGTTTGGTAAACTTTGGAAACTCCATCAATTACTAAAAAAGGATCTTGATTTTTTTTCTGGTCGTTATCGGTGAGATCTAGTGTCTGCATATTGCTATTTTGATTAATTTTAAAGGCTTGAAATTTTGATTTTGCCTACGGCAAAATCAAAATTTCTATAGGTTTATGAATCTGACTGAACCGTAAACTTACTAATGTAATAGATCAATTTGTCTAATAAGAAGCCAACTACACCAATGTAAAACAGAGCCAGAATCAATTCACTACTTTTTTGGCTGTTGTAGCTATCCCAAATAAAGAAGCCAATACCCACACCACCTGTCAACATTTCCGCAGCCACGATCGCCAGCCATGATAGACCAACCGCAATGCGTAACCCAGTGAAAATGTAAGGAGCCGCCGATGGCATCAAAATGGTAATGAAGTAATCAATTTTACTGAGGCGGAGTACTCTCGATACGTTGCGATAGTCTTGGGGAACTTGCTGCACACCCACCGCCGTATTCATCAAGATCGGCCAAATTGAAGTTACAAAAATCACGAATAGCGCCGCCGCTTCGGTAACATCTAGACCGACGGATTTGAGAGATTCATTGACACCTTGGAAGGCGGACATGGCGATCGGTAGCCATGCAAGGGGTGGGATTGTCCGCAAGACTTGGAAAATTGGGTCGAATGCTCGATATAAAAAGGCATTTGTGCCGATCGCAATACCAAGAGAAATACCAACTATGGCGGAAGCAGTATAGCCAATTGCCACGCGGCGTAAGCTAGTCATCGTTTTTACGCCTAAGCCTTGCTCGATGGTGACTTTCTCCTTGAGGGCTTGACGCGCAGGGCTATCAATTTTTTCTTTCTGATTGACATCAAAGTAGTTGCGATCGAAAAATGGATGCCAGATATATTCCTGTGTCTCTTGCCAAACCTTGGTCGGTGGTGGCAATGGAGGCTTAGCGCCAGAACAGAGAATTTGCCAGATACCTAATAGAAATATTAGGGCGATCGCTGGAGGAACAAGATATTTTGCTTGTTGCTGAAACCATTCGCCGATCTTGTTCGGGGTAAATTTGGAACTTAATCTCCCTGCCGCCATTTTGGGTATCTCCTAAAATGTTAAAGATGAATATTTGAAATGATGACAAGGGACTTCAGCCCCTTGTTAGAGATGATTGGTTAGGGGCGGCGCTCTGCGCCGCCTGATCTAACGAGAGTTTCTAAACCTTCTTGATCTTGAGTCCATCCAAATAAGCTTTAGGATTCTCAGGATCAAACTTCACGCCATCAAAGAAGGTTTCAATACCACGAGAAGTACTCTTAGGAATATCGGCTTCCTTGCCGATCGCCTTGGCAGCTTCTTTCCATAGATCTTCACGATTAACCTTATCAACCAGTGCCTTGGTATCCAGAGTTGCATCAAAATATCCCCAACGGATATCTTCGGTAAGGAACCAAAGATCGTGACTCTTGAAGGGATAAGAAGCATTATCTTTCCAGAACTTCATCGACAAATCTGTGCTGTCCAAAGTGCGCCCATCGCCGTAATCGACCTTGCCCTGCTGTCTACCCAAAATTTCGGCAGGTGGAACCTTAAACCACTTGTCAGCGCCGACAATCTTGCACATTTCTTCCTTATTAGCGGGATCTTCGCACCATACCTGTGCTTCCAAAACGGCTTTGAGCAGAGCCATTGCCGCCCTAGGATTTTTGTCTACCCAATCAGCCCTGAGTGAAAATGCTTTTTCAGGGTGATCCTTCCATAGTTCGCCTGTAATCAAAGCCGTGTAACCAGATTTCTGCTCAATGAGTCGAGCATTCCAAGGTTCTCCTACACAGAAAGCTTCCATATTGCCAGCCTTCATATTGGCAACCATCTGTGGCGGTGGTACGACGATCGTTGATACATCCTTGTCAGGGTCAACGCCATTCGCTGCTAACCAATAGCGCATCCAGAGATCGTGAGTCCCTCCTGGGAAGGTAACAGCACATTTAAGATCTTTACCGCCCGCTTTGATTTTGGCGAAAGTATCCTTTAAAGCATCACTCTTGAGAGCAATCTTGGCATCTTTAAAATCATTAGCGATCGAAATCGCTTGTCCATTGGTATTCAGTCTTGCCAAAATATACATTGGCACTTTGTTGCCGTTAGTAATCTTACCTTCGGCAATTAGGTAAGGCATGGGGGTGAGAATGTGAGCGCCATCGATACCACCTGCATCGGAGCCAAGGACAATGTTATCGCGGGTGGTTCCCCATGATGCTTGTTTGAGAACTTCAACATTGGTCATGCCGTATTTCTTGAAGTAGCCTTTCTCCAAAGCAATAATTAGAGGAGATGCATCGGTGAGAGCGATGAATCCCAATTTAGCTTTAGTGACTTCAGGGGCATCAGCAGCATTGACGGGAGCAGCCGCAGCCTTAGTCGTGGTGGGACTTGCGGCGGTTGTAGTCGTAGGAGTTTCACTGCCACCACAAGCGTTGAGAGCGATCGCGCTAACGGTAGAAAGCCCTGCGGTGGTTAAAAATTTGCGACGAGAGAATGTACTCATGAATTTCCTTTAATAACTGATTGAGGTTTGAGAATTTAATTTTGAGGATTGTTAGCCAACGGCGACCAGTTCGGCTGAAGGTTCAGCGATCGCCTGTTGCTTGGGAATTGCGCCAAATTGTTCGACTAAAAGCTTGCCGACAACTTCGCGCAAATCTTCGCAGGGGATTTTTTCCATCACGCATTTACCGAGATGGGCTTCTTTGCCAACAGTGCCTCCCATATATATGTCAACACCATCGACAACTTTGCCGTTTTTCCGCGCTTTGCAACCTGTGAAGCCAATATCGGCAACCTGTGGCTGAGCGCAAGAGTTCGGGCAACCACTCCAATGAATACGAACTACTTTGGGAAGGTGATAATCTTCGCTGAGTTGTTTGGTCAGAGCGAGAGAACGATTTTTGGTTTCCACGATCGCCACAGGACAAAATTGATTACCCGTACAGGAAACCAATCCCCGCATGAGGTTGTCAGGATTGACGGGAAACTTCTGAAGTAGCGATTCTTGCAGAAGCGCTGGTAATTTCTGATCACTGACATTGGTAATTAGGAGATTCTGCTCTACGGTGAGACGCATATCACCATTGCCGTAAGTCTCAGCAAGACGGGCAAACTCATACATGTCAGGGGCATACATCCGACCAACAGGAATTTGTAAACCGACATAGCTCAATCCTTCCTGCTTTTGGGGATGAACGCCGATATGATCCCGCTTTTCCCATTCAATTTCGTCCTTGAGAGCAGCAGTGGCAAGGGTTTTACCGAGTTGTTTCTCAACTTCGGCACGGAATTTCTCAATTCCCCATTGGTCGATTAAAAACATTAAACGGGATTTATCTCGCTTTTCGCGTAATCCATGATCACGATAGACAATCAATAGGGCTTCACATAGAGCAACTACATCTTCAGGTGGAACCCATACATTCAAAGGGATTGCAGCTTCAACTCGCTTCGCTGAGAAAAATCCACCGACAAGTACATTAAATCCAAAAGTTTGTTTAGATACTTCTTTAAAGGCTGGCACAAAGGCTAAATCATTGATTTCGGCATGGGTGGAATTATCCCGACAGCCTGCGATCGCAATATTAAACTTGCGCGGCAAATTCGTAAAAGCAGGATTGCCTTCACCGTTGTTGGTTAGCAAATTTTGAACCTGTATCGCTAGTTCGCGGGTGTCGTAAAGCTCATTTGCGTCAAGCCCCGCCACGGGCGAACCCGTAATATTACGGATGTTATCCATTGCTGACTGGACACTGGTAAGTCCAACAGAACGGAACTTCGCTAACATCTCAGGCACATCTTCGATCAAAATTCCGCGCATTTGGATATTTTGACGTGTAGTAATATCAGCAACGCCATGCTCACCACATTTCTCAACTACCGAGGCGAGGACGCGCATTTGATCGTTATTGATTAGCCCGTTGGGAACCCGCATCCTGACCATAAAACGACCAGGAGTACTTTTGCGAAAGAAGATACCGAGCCATTTCAACCGATATTGTAAGTCGTCGTCATCGATCGCTTCCCAACCAATTTCGGCGAAACGATCAATTTCGGCTTTAAGCGCAAGCCCATCCTTGGCCATCTTCAGATCTTCAATTTTGTTTGCCATGTTACTTATCCTTGGCTCATGCTGGAGAGAAATAGATAGATGCGATCGCTTTTTTATAAACTTTTTTATAAACTTTTTTATAAACTTTTTTATAAATATGCAAAATTGTAAATATCTAACTTTTAAGCTGTATTTCAACTTGGTATAGGGTTTACACTACTTAACGTTTCGATCTAAATGCGTATAAACAGCTACATATTTTTAACTATTATTTAATAATGGCAATATCTATATGCAATAAGCGCATAATCACTTGCATTGTGTAAATATAAAGAACAAGGGGCTTAAGCCCCTTGTTACACAAAGCATATGTACAAAGCAATTATGATTGTGAATGGTGGAAAGTACTTTCCACCATTCACTTAAGACATCATTAAAACCCAAAGAAATTTTTGAAAGCGCCGCAGAGCCGCGCTTTCAAAAATTTCTTCATACTACTTGAAGCCTCAACAGACTGTATGCTCGATCGCCTCCAAAAGATTCTCTCTCGCTATGGCCTTGCTTCACGCCGTGAAGCTGAACAGATTATTTTGTCAGGACGAGTTTGGATCAATGGGAAGCAAATTAGAGAATTAGGAACTAAGGCTGACCCTGACCGCGATCGCATTGAAGTTGATGGAAAATTATTACAAACCAAGGCTCCAGAATTTATCTATTTATTAATCAACAAACCCATGGGTGTAGTGAGTACCTGTGATGATCCCCAAGGCAGAAAAACAGTTCTCGATCTATTGCCATCCCCATATAAACAGGTTTATCCCGTAGGAAGATTGGACTATAACAGCAGTGGCGCGTTAATTTTGACCAATGATGGCGAATTTGCCAACTATCTGATGCACCCGCGCCACCATGTCGCAAAAACCTACGAGGTTTGGGTAAAGGATATTCCCAGTCGGCAAACCCTTAAACAGTGGCAAGAAGGAGTTTTATTAGAAGGCAAAATGACTTTACCCGCCACCGTACAAATCCAGCAAATTGAGCATTCCCAACATCCCAAAACCAGATTGCAAATTATTTTGTCAGAGGGGCGTAACCGTCAAATCAGGAAGGTTGCTGAACAATTAGGGCATCCTGTCCTAGCATTGCATCGAAGGGCAATCGCCTCTATTTCAGTTACCTCATTAAAAGTCGGAGATTATCGCTTACTAACTGAACAAGAAATTAAAAACTTATAGCGATCGTCAAGGATATTACGATATTTTGCGCCTTCTTACAAATCCAGATAAATTTTTAAAAGGCTTGCAAAGCAAGCCTTTTAAAAATTTATCTGTTATGAGTTATTGATTTACTATTAACACTTTACAAAATGTTATAGTTAGCTAGGCTAGAGTAATTAGGCTACGGTGAGTTGCTCAAAGTAGAAACAAATCTCCATATAAACGCTCTATATAATTTGTGGCTATCGAAATCTGGTTCAAAGTCATTTTTTGTAGTCCAGTCCCCCCAATCTCTTCATACATGTCGTGAGTATTGTGAACATTACAACCTCGAAGCAAGCAGAGAAACTAGCGGAAATCGGAGCGCAATTTAAGCGAATTCGACAAGATAAGGATCTATCGATTCCGCATTTAACTGCAACTACCTTAATTTCTGAACGCTATCTGCGGGCGATCGAAGATGGCGAAATAGACTCATTGCCTGAGCCTGTATATGTACGAGGATTTATCCGTAAGTATGGTGACGCGCTAGGTGTTGGCGACTTATCCGAAGATTTCCCTTTAAACCCTGTGCTGCCTCAAACCAAATGGGCGGGTAGTCCTGCGGCGGAACTACGTCCTCTACACTTATATGCACTATATATTGGTGTGATTGCTGGTGCTGTCAGCCTGTTAGCAACATTTTTAAATGCCCCAGATGCCAACAAAATCAACGATAGCCAAACCATCTTGAGTAAAGCAGCTCAGGTAAATTTGCCCAAGGCTAACACAAGCGCAAAGGTTGAAAGCCTAGTACCTGCTATAGGTGGGCTAGAGGTTTTGCGGCAGACAGTTGTTGATCCATCGGCAATGGCAACTAATACCAATAATCCTTCAGTTATTAATCCTTCAGTTATTAATCCTTCAGTGGTATTACCAACAGCCAATGCCCCTGAAGGATTAACAACCTCGGCAAATTCACTCAACAAATCTCAGTCTGAGTCTGCGTTTGGGGAAGTAAACTCTAGCTTTAATAATGTCCTCAAATCTTGGACAAGTAATGTGGATTTACAACGCAGTACTACGCAAAAAAACTCGGCGATCGATGGTGCTGACGGTAAGTTTGAGTTTGCAGGTAATAAGCCTGTTAATGTTGGCATTGTGATGAAGGGGCAGTCTTGGTTACGCATCATCGTTGATGGTAAGACTGAGTTTGAAGGTGTCCTTGATGAAGGGAAAAAGCTCACTTGGTCAGGCGATCGCCAAATCTCGATTCGTGCTGGCAATGCTTCGTCAGTGGGGCTTAGTTATAACAATCAGCAAATCAAAACATTAGGTAGAGAGGGAGAAATTGCTGAAAGACTTTTTGGGATCAATCAACCTAACACCATTGAACCCAAGGAAACAGAGCTACGCGGATTTTTAGAATCGATGTCAAACAGCGAAATCCCCTAAAAAAGGCGGTGCTAAGCACCGCCTTTTTTATTAATTGCTTTCGAGTCCACTTTTTTTGACTAGCTCCTCTGGAGTGAGCTTAGATAAAAATTCACGAAATGCTCTTCTTTCAGCTTCATCGGCATCTTGATCTACAGGAATTGAGGCTTCAAGGATCACTTCTTCTATGACCCAGATTGAACATTTGGCGCGAACGGCGATCGCGATCGCATCGCTGGGACGAGCATCAATTTCTTTTTTGATGTCTCCTTGAGAAACTGTGATTACTGCGTAAAATGTGCTGTTTTTGAGGGCATGGACGACGACTCGCTCGACGGTTATGCCCCATGCATCTAGAAAATTTAAGATTAAGTCATGGGTCATCGGGCGTTCTAGTGGTCTACCATCTAAAGCGCCACTGATCGCTCTGGCTTCAGCTTCACCGATCCAAATCGGCAAGGCGCGACGCTCTAAGGTATCTCTTAGTAGAACGATAGGGTTACGACTGACTGCATCAATAGCGATCCCAGCCACCTTCATTTCAATCATTATTGCTGCCTTCTCAAGAAATGAGTGAAAGTATTCCTCATCAATCAAAAATCCTGATTTGATATTGATAATTAAAGACGATCAATATCTAACTAGCAAGGGTTTTAGAAATTGAGAGACTCTTGCAGGTTATTAT
This sequence comes from Pseudanabaena sp. UBA1465, assembly GCA_002325645.1. Classification (GTDB taxonomy): domain Bacteria; phylum Cyanobacteriota; class Cyanobacteriia; order Pseudanabaenales; family Pseudanabaenaceae; genus Pseudanabaena. Next base: position 7,875 of record DCSN01000229.1, on the reverse strand, counting down.
ATCATCGGCGTGATCGGGAATCTGGCTTCCAGTCTTGTTTTTACTATGACATCAGCAGACTTGAAAAACATTAAAAATATTACAGTGGTTGGGGCTGGAGCTTGGGGAAAGGCTTTAGCTAACCTAGTCCAAACAAATCATCATCAGGTGCAGATTTGGTCGCGCCAAAGTCCACAGACCTTGGCGGAGGCAGTTAGTCATAGTGATGCGATCATCTCAGCCGTTTCCATTAAAGGAGTCAGGGCGATTGCGGAACAGTTGCAACTTGCTCAACAAAATAATCAATTACTGCCCCACGCTGTTATCGTCAGCGCAACTAAGGGGTTAGAACCAACAACACGACAAACTCCGTCACAAATTTGGCGATCGCTGCTGCCCGAACATCCTCTTGTGGTTTTGTCGGGACCAAATCTGTCCGCCGAAATTATGGCAGGCAAACCTGCGGCGACGGTGGTGGCGAGTACCGAGGCGGCGGCGGCTCAGTTTATTCAAAATATCTTTGCTTCTCGAAATTTTAGGGTATATACCAATTCCGATCCCATTGGCGTGGAGTTGGGCGGCACGCTGAAAAATGTAATTGCGATCGCCGTTGGTGCTTGCGATGGTTTACATTTGGGGACAAATGCTAAGTCAGCATTAATTACGCGATCGCTGATCGAAATTATTCGGGTTGGTGTTTATTTTGGGGCGCAGCCTGAAACCTTTTGGGGTTTATCGGGTTTGGGTGATTTATTGGCAACCTGTAGTAGCAATCTCAGTCGCAATTATCAAGTGGGCTATGCGATCGCGCAGGGTAAAAGCCTAGAAGAGGCGATCGCGCAGGTACAAGGGACAGCCGAAGGGGTAAATACTGCTAATGTTTTGATGGAAATCAGCGATCGCGAAAAAATTGTTGTGCCTATCTCACGATATGTTTATCGTCTGCTCAAGGGCGAGATCAATTTACAGCAAGCGGTAGAAGGACTGATGGAGCGAGATCTTAAACCTGAAAATTAACTTAATTTTTTTCTTGGTGAATAATTAGTAATTCACCTTACGCAGAAGCCCCCAAGACCCTCACCCCAAGACCCTCACCCCAAGGGCGAGGGAAATAAGAATTTTCTGGGTTTTGCTCTGCCTCTCCTCTCTGGGAGCTACCGTGTACACACAAGTCTCTCTATCTACGTTTCAGGGTTTAGATCCCCCCAGCCCCCCTTAAAAAGGGGGGAGAATAAATTAAATTTTCTTCTTCCCCCTTTTTAAGGGGGATTGAGGGGGATCATTAGTAACTCGCGCTATAGCTGACAACTTGTGTGTACACCGTAGCTCTGGGAGAGGGGGCTGGGGGGGTGAGGGCGGTTTTCAATCTGCGTAACATCAGTTAGTAATGTGCGGCTTCATCGCACATTACTAATTATTCACTCGATAGAGTGTAGTCATATAGCCACTACTTGCCATAATAACAAGAAGGAAGTTGCGGCGCTTTGCGCCGCAACTTCCTTCTTGGCTTTGTGTTGTAATAATCCTAACGTTATGAAACCTATTTGGATATTGATATTTATTGCTTCTTTATCGGTTGCATTTGTAGGTTGTAGCTCTAAAGGTGATAAGGATGCGTCTCAAGCTCAAAACCAAAACGCAAATCAAGGTCAAAAAATAGCGGTGGATGTAGCGATCGCCAGTTCCGACGTTCCGCAGTCTGAAACTGAATATACAGGCACAACTGCGCCAATTCGCGAAGTATCGGTCAAGTCTCGTCTGGAAGGTCGATTGATTGATTTAGCCGTAGATATTGGCGATCGCGTGGAAGTTGGACAGGCGATCGCGCAATTGGATGATGCGGTGCTATCCGCAACGGTGCTACAGGCGGAAGCAGAAGTTGCCGCCAGAGCAGCAGAAGTCTCTCAAGCGAATGCGGCGGTAGGTAATGCCCGCGCTCAAGTGGAAAGAGCGAGAGTTGAATATCAACAAGCCCAAGTGGATGCAAATCGTTTCGCCCAATTGGCTAAAGATGGGGCTGTATCTTCGCAAACTGCGGAGTCGGCTAATACCAGAGCGCGATCGGCTGAGCAATCTCTGCGATCAGCCGAACAGCAGGTCAATCTGCAACAACAAACCGTTGGTGCGAGTTCGCAAAGGGTTTTAGCTCAAGAGGCAATTAAATTAAGAGAACAGGAGCGTCAATCCTACACCACGATTACGGCTCCGATTAGTGGTGTGGTTTTAGAGAAGGTCAGTGAAACGGGCAATCTCCTTTTTGCAGGGAATGACGTTCTTAAATTAGGGGATTTTAGTCAAGTTAAAGTAATCGTACTGGTTTCAGAATTAGAAGTTAGTAAGGTGCGCCCCAATCAATCAGTCAATGTACGTTTTGACACTTTCCCCAATCAAAAATTTACGGGAACCGTCAGCCGCATTTCCCGTGTTGCTGATCCAGTAGCAAGGCTCATTCCTGTGGAAGTTGTTGTCCCGAATAGTAATGGCAAATTGGGGAGTGGGCAACTTGCCCGAGTCCAGTTTGCGGGTAAACCGGAAAAACAAATCATCATTGCCGAATCAGCTTTAGAAGCGGCGGGTAGACCTGCGGCTCCATCTAATTCGGCAAATACTAAACCCAGTGAAAGTTCTGGCAATAGCAAGCCTAATGCTAGTAGGGACAAAGCCAGTGATAAAGGGAATGAGCGAGGCAAACCCAAAACTGGCACTGTATTTGTGATTACTGGTGATGCTAAAGATGCCAAAGCCTCAGCGCGTCAAGTCACCTTAGGCGATCGCCGCGATGGGAAAGTGGTAATTCTTTCTGGTTTGCAGGCAGGCGATCGCGTGGTGGTCAGAAGTGGCGGCAGGCTCAAAGATGGTGATGCAGTCAAGCTTAGTGTTTTGTCAGAAAAGGTCTAAGTAATCAAACAGTCAATGCTTCGCGTTGGCTGTTATATATTTGATAATCCAGAGAGAACCATGAGCGACCAAAAAACTACAAGTCAAAAGACTACAGCCCAAAAGACTACAGCCCAAAAGACTACAGGATTTAGCGCCCTTGCAATTCGGAAGCATATTGCCACATTAATGCTAACGATCGCCATTTTTGTGATGGGTACATTTTTCATCAGTCGCTTGCAAGTAGACTTACTGCCAGCGATCGTCTATCCCCGCATTGGCGTGCAGGTAAATATCCCTGGAATTACTCCCGAAGTGGGTATTACCGAAGTCACCAAGCCCTTAGAAGAAATTCTGTCCACAACTGAAGGCGTTAACCAACTTTTCTCGCGTACCCGTGAAGGACAGGTGCGCGTAGATTTATTTTTTGAAGCGGGGAGTAATGTCGATCAGGCGTTAAATGACGTGGTGGCAACCTTCAACCGTGGTCGCAGTCGCTTACCTGATAATGTTGAAGATGCCAGAATTTTTAAGTTCGATCCATCGCAGTTACCTGTATATGAACTAGCCCTAACTTCTCCTTCCCTTTCTTTGACTCAATTACGCATCTTTGCTGATGAGGAATTAGGACGTGAGCTTTCGGTCGTGCCAGGCGTGGCAGGAGTGGATGTAGTTGGTGGCGTTAAGGAGGAAATACAGGTTAATCTCGATCTCAAGCGCTTGCAAGCATTGGGGGTGAATGTTAATAATGTTCTAGCGGCCCTCAGGGATCGCAATATCGATATTTCGGGCGGACGTTTACGCGATGGTGCAGTGGAACCCCTCACCCGCGCGATCGGTAAATTCCGTAATGCCAAAGAGATTGAGAACTTATCTTTTAATGTGCGATCGGGTGATCAAGCCAGACAGGTCTATCTGCGTGACTTTGCCACAGTTGTCGATGGTACAGAAGAACAGCGCATTTTTAGCTCCCTGAATGGTGAAGCGGCGGTTAGATTATTAATCACCAAACAACCCGATGCGAATACTGTCGATGTTGTCGATCGCATTAAGGAAAAAGTCGAAAGACTCAAAGCCAATGGCACAATTCCCGATGATGCGGTACTCACCAATACCACCGATGACTCCAAGATTATTCGCGCCTCGATCGCTAACGTCACCTCTTCAGGTGTAGTTGGTTCAGGACTAGCGGCGATCGCGGTATTCCTATTTCTAGGATCTTTGCGTCAAACCTTGATTATCACCCTTGCTATCCCCCTCGCCAGCTTAGCGGCAGTAATTTGTATGGGGATATTCGGCTTTTCGCTGAATATCTTTAGTTTAGGCGGTTTAGCTCTAGGCGTGGGTATTGTGGTCGATAACTCGATTGTGATGCTGGAAAATATCACCATCGGTATTGACAGAATCCGTAAACGCAATGGCGGCAACATTGATGCCGAAGATATCATTCTGCAATCGCAAGTTAGCAGCACTGAAATCGAATCAGCGCTAGTCGCCTCCACCAGTACCAACCTTGTCGTCATTTTCCCATTCCTATTATTAGGCGGATTTCTCTCCCTTTTATTCAATCAACTGATTCTCACGATCAGCTTTGCCGTACTTGCCTCGATTGTGGTCGCTATTACCGTCGTACCGATGCTTGCCTCACGACTCCTCGCGCTCCCTTGGTCAAGCCGACTCAATCGCACTTGGTTTATGCGTGGTTTTGAGCAGCGCTTTGAAGCCGCCACCTTTGGCTACGCAGGTTTTCTCGCCAGAATCATGCCCTTTCGTCTATGGGTGGCGATCGCCCTATTTGCGGTACTCGGTGGCAGTGGATTTTTAATGGGACGACAATTACCGCAAGAAATTATTCCCCAAGTCAAAACGGGTGATGTCAGCGTCAATGCTCAATTCCCCCCAGGTACGACGCTTGCCAATAACCGCAAAGTTATGGAGATTATCGATGAAATCTTGATTAAGCAACCTGAAACTGGCTATGCCTTTACCAGTGCAGGGGGAACGTCGTTTGGTAGCAACGTGACGGCAAACCCATTGCGGGCGAGTAGTACCGTCACCCTTAAGCCCAATGCCGATGTCACCAACTTCATTAAGCGTGTTAACGCCGAAATTAATAAGCTCAATTTGGCAGGCGTGCGGATTCGGGTTAACCCTGGACAAGTACGCGGGATTATCGTCAATAACTCACCTGTTCCTAGAACTGACATTGACGTAATTCTGCAAGGCAGTAATCCCGAATTATTAGCCCAAGCAGGTACAGAACTGCTCACCGCCCTCGAAAAAGTCAAAGGCGCAAACTTCCGTCCTGATATCGATGCCCGTCAGCCCGAAGTGCAAATTTCTCCCGATTGGGAGAGGCTGCAAGCTCTCGGACTTTCCACGCAATCAGTGGGGGAAACTTTACAAACTGCGATTACTGGCTCAGTGCCAACCCAATTACAAAGAGGCGATCGCCTTGTGGATGTGCGTGTCCAACTCCAACCTGAGTTACGCCAAAATGCCTCGCAATTATTACAAGTTCCATTGTTTAGTAATAGCAATAATCTCCCTGTGCGCCTCGGTGATGTGGCAACGATTCGGGAAGGTCGCGCCCCTGGAGAAATCCAACGCATTAACCAGCGTCAAGTTTACCTAATTCTGGGCAGCATCGAGCGTGGCGCAAGTCTCAGTGATGCGATCACCCAAACCGACCAGATCATCAAGGAATTTGATTTACCTGAAGGCATCATCGTTTTACCTAGCACCGCTAAAGTTGCCAATGAAAATCTTTCTAAATCCTTTGCGGTACTGGGTGTGCTTGCTTCATTCCTAGTCTTTGTGGTGATGGCGGTACAGTACAACTCACTGCTCGATCCTTTAGTGATCATGCTGACGATTCCCCTTGCCCTTTCTGGCGGCATCATCGGGCTTTATGTCACCAATAGCTCCATTAACGTTATGGTCGTGATTGGGGTAATTCTGCTGATTGGGATTGTGGTTAACAATGCGATCGTGCTGGTGGAGTTGGCGAACCAAATCCGCGAAGAAGAAAAATGCAGCCGTATTCAGGCGATGCTAAAAGCTGCCCCCACGCGCTTACGTCCGATTTTAATGACCACGATTACAACCGTAGTCGGTGCATTTCCCCTAGCCCTCGGCGGTGGTGATGGCGGCGAATTTTTGCAACCATTAGGGATAGTTATTTTCTCTGGGCTTGCCCTTGCCACTTTACTAACTCTATTCCTGATTCCCTGCTCCTATGTGATGATGCATGAGCTTAGCTGGGCAAAGGGCTGGGCAAAGGTAAAAAAGCTAGTGCCAGCCAGAATATCGCCTAGAAATTAAAGCGCAAAGGTTTCTGCGATTTATTTACTGCGCGTCCCTAAACTATATATTGCTTATATATCGCTGAAGTAAAGCTTCTAATTTTTCGACAGGCGATCGCGGCGGGAATCTGGGTAACTCTTGTTCCTGCTGGCGATCGCCTAGTACACAAAGTACAGGTATTTCATATTGATAGCGATCGAACCAATCGGGTTTACTGGTGATATCCCTAACTTCTAGCTCAAAATCCACATTTTTGACCTGTTGTAATTTTGTGAGCAAATTTTCGCACAGACAACAATCTTGCTTAGTATATAAAATTAATTTCATAGATTTTGATATTTTTTTATTGAATTTACCCCCACTATGTTATATTATTGATCCGTCAGAACGCATAGCTCAGTTGGTTAGAGCACCACGTTGACATCGTGGGGGTCGGTGGTTCGAGTCCACTTGTGTTCATAGGCTGGAGAGCCAATAACAGTAAGTCATGAATTGCCCTTACGATGCTTTGCTGGTTTCAAATCATTTTGCGTAAGTCCTATTAGTAAGTGATTTGCAAAGTTACTGAAGCTTCCACCTTTTGTTCTCCACCTAAAATTGGTACAGAATTCGCGGACTTTGCTAAGCTCTCCATGCGAGGTTGAGGGACAGGATAGGCGATCGCGGAGTCACTAATTTGAATTGCTTTGATGGATTTGGGAGATAGCCCTAAAGCACTCAAAACCGTATTCGATTGACTCTGAGCATCTTTGACCGCATCCTGAAGTGCGAATTGCTTGGCAGCATTTAACTCAGTATCAGTGGCGATGAAAGTAATTTGCTCCACTTGATTAGCACCCGCATTAACTGCCGCATCAAGGGTTTCTCCTGCTTGCTCGATCGCTACCACAAAGCTGACACTAGTTTGACCAGTGAAACCATCTTGACGCTGACGATTATTTTCATAAACATACTTAGGACTGAGTTGAATGCTGGTGGTTTGTAACTTCTCAACGCTCAATCTTTGTAATAGAGATACGATGCTATTGGCTTGACGGGCTACTTCTTTTTGAACATCGATCGCGGTTTTACCTTCAGCCGTCACCCCTAATTGAATTCGCGCCTTAGTGGTTTTGACAGCCCTAATACCACGACCTGAGACTGTGAGGATACGCTCGTTTTTAACGGATTGAATGCTAGTCGAACTTTCTTGGGCTTTTGCGGCGGGTGCGATCGCCGCGATCGCGGGAACACAAAAGGCAAGACTAAGAACGAAGGTAGTAAATTGACGCATAGAATTAACTCTTTTTATTCTTGATATTTTTATTTCTATCACTAAGATAGCACCCAAATTAATAGCGCTTATTGCAGTTACAGTTTCAGCAACGACAAATTGCTAGGTTCCCATTTCGCAAAAAATCAACATCAACATCAACATACAGCAATTTGTTTTCAAACCCGCCACAAATTAAAATATAAAACCCGTTGCGGGGCTTCGCCCTGCGACCCTTCTTGTGGCGGGTTTAATCGAGTTTTGCTGTAAATAGGACTTACGCAAAAGCTGATTAAGACAATCTGCACATCACCACGCGCAGGAGCGTACAAGCCTTTGGGTGCAGGATTCGGCGATCGCTTGACAGCTACAGTTTTGACTGGTTGAGCATTGTTGGCGGTCGCGGCTTGATTGCCTGTGGGATTATTTGTAGATTCTTTGACACTCCCCGCACTGAAGTG
>DCSN01000037.1 GCA_002325645.1 Pseudanabaena sp. UBA1465 | reverse complement strand
CCTCTCGACTTACTCAATGAGTTAAATAGCTATGCTACTGATAAAGGCATGGTAAGGGGCGGTGATGCAAATATAGGCGGCGCGATCATTGCAGTCCTTAGACAGCATTTTGGAGAGCCTGACAATGTAAAACAAGTGTCTGACAATGTGGACATTGAGAGTATTGTTAATGATGCGATCGCCTCAAAAATTAGCGAGATGAGTAAGGAGATTAACGATCTTAAAAGCACTGTAAACACAGTAACAAAGGATTTTACGAGATATCGTGATATTGAAATTGATGACCTTACGGCGAGGGTTGTTGCGCTAGAAACCAATCACAGCGAGGCAACAGCACCCGCAAATTTTACCCCCGCGCTATTGCTGAAAGCGAAAGCAGTAGCGCCCCTGATGTTGCAGAAAGTAGCGTAGAACCTGAACCACAGCCAATCATTGAGGAGATCGAGAATATCGCAGCTCCATCGATTGAAAATCCTTTACCTGATGAGACTTTGAACGATGCGATCGCCGCGACTGCAAAGCCAAAATTAACTAAGAAGCGATCGCCAAAATCTGATGCTGATAGAAGGTTCACTTTACAAGAGGCTGTAGATTTTTATAATTCTACTCATCCTAGCGATCGCCCCTTAAAAGCAAACTCACTCAAGCAGAATGCAAAAATGTACGGTTTTATGATTAAAGAGCGCGGATCGGGTTTATACGCTCTTATCGACAGCTAAAACCCTTACCCCGTAAAGTTTTTGAGCCTATAGCCTGATTTAAGCGCTGTAGGCTTTGCAATTAGTGAAGGTAGGATTGCATACCCCGTAAGGTTTTTGAGCCTTGTGGGGCTTATTTTTTGGTGTATTTTTGGTGGTGTTTGGGTCTGGTTTTGGTACGGTTTTGGCATAGTGTGATAGTTAAAATTTCACTTTCTCGCTATCCTTTGCGGTGTATGGGTTTTAGGATTTTAAAGCGTGTTTTTAACTTGCACTCTGTCTACACTCTGTCCACTATTTTAGAGCTAACACAGTAGTTAAAATTTCGTTTTCTTTCTGTGGTTTGCAGTGTATGGCTTTCAGGTTTTCAGACCGTGTTTTTTACCTGTGGTTTACCTGCTCTTTCACTATACTTTTTTGGCATGGTTTTACCTTAGCTCAACTACCTTACATTAAGCTTATATTAATCTTAGTTTCCCGCCATTTTATTTGCCATTTTTATCGGACAAAAAACGGACATTTCTGCCGACACTTTGCCGACACAGTAAAGCTTAAAACTCTCTGCTAGATGATGTTTGCAGCTTTTTATTTTGCTGTTTTTATGTGACAGTTTTTGTGACATAGATCGGACAAAATGCTTTTTTCTTAGCTCAACTACCTTAGACGTACCTTAGCTAAAACTTAGTAACCCGCCGCCACTTCTTCAGGCATACTGCATCAAACTAAATGGCGATCCGTCCCAGCCGCGCTGATATGCCCTTAATCGAAGCTCAGCTATATCTATGGGTTGTGCATTTTTAGGCGGTTGTGTGGGTTTGTTCGATGGTTTGTTGTTTGGACTAGGTGCGCTTGGTGTTTTTGGTGCAGTTGGTGCGATCGCCATAGGTAGGATCGCCGCCTCAATACCCTGATTTTGAGTACCAAATTTAGGATCACCCTCTATCCTGTTTTCTTTAATAAATATAGTTTGAGGGTGATCCTGATTTTCCCTATATGTATCAATGGTTTGAGGTGTTTCGAGTACCCCTGTTTTTTGCTCTAAAATTTGCTCAAAATCATGTAGTTTTTTACTCGTTGCATAGCCTCGATACCTTGTGGCGATCGCCGCCTCAATGTCTAAAAATGTGTGAGCTTTACTCTCAAAAACTTTCTCAAAACGTTGCTTAGATTTATCAGCGATCGCATAGAGCCAACAGCCGCGATCCTTGCAGTGTCGCGCCTTAGTGCCATAACCAATCTTAGAAAGCACCCGCGATAAAAACTGCATAGAGCTTTCTCTTTTGCCCCGCTTAATCCCTAACCGCCTGATGTTGGTAGCTGTCGATAGTTTTTTGATGACTGACTTAACCGCCTCATGATCGCCATGTAGATCATCACCTTGATAATTAATCAGGTCTAATGCCCCTGATGACTTCAAAGCCTCAAGATATGGGAGAGGCGATCGCACATCTTGAGGGCATAGCATCTCATCACTCGATAGGAAGTAAGCCGCCCGATCTAATGCCTTAGCTTTGCTGATATCAGGATTATTAGCCAAATATCTAAGGTCTAATTGCCTCAAGAAATCTCGATCTGTTGACCTGATGAACTTGATAAAGTCAGCGCCCCAAATTTTAGATTTTTCGATTTTGGGTAAGGTTTCCTTCATGAGAGCTTTTTCAATCTTGAGGCGATCGCTATACCCGCAATCGGTCTTGAGCTTGGCTTTTGCTTTCTCGATTGCTATATCTTCACTCTCAAAAACTGCGATCGCCTCAATGGTTTTAACCTCATCTTTACTGTTTTTTAGAGACTCAATAAAGTCGTCATCAGCGCCGCCCTCGATGACTGTGAAGGTATGCCCTAAATCTTTAAGCCGCCTCTCTACGCACTCTCTAAGGTGATATTTTTCATAATTTTGTGAAGCGGTAATTTGTGCAAAACGCTTAAATTGCAAGTCATTTAAAGCCTTGTCAGTAATGGTATTGAGTAACTTGGTTAAGCAATCCTGTATCGGTAAACCCTCAAGGGAGAGCCGCCCAAAATCATTAATAAATTCATGCACTGAATTTTCAATGTCATCAGGCATAATTTTTTGTACCCCTTCACCAAATGAGGGTACGGACTCAGGTGATGAGATATAGCGCGGTACAGCTAAATCTCTTACTCTCATAGGCATTTGCAAAAAGCTATCGACATCTATCACCCCAAAATAGAGGGCATAGACCGCACCAAAATAATTTTCAATCTCAATGCTAATGCCACTATTGCCACTGGGAGAGATGAGTAAAATTTTGATGCCATTTTCTAAAATGAACTTCTTAGAATCAACTGCAAAGCTCTCTCCTTGCTTTGTGTCTGATGTTTCAGAGTCATATCTGAAAGTCACATCACCTAACCCTAATTTGATGAACTCTAGTTCTAATGCTTTAAGTTCATTCTGGCTATCACAAACTATGCACATAGCCAATTGTGAGGGATTAGTAGCGATCGCTTTAGCATGATTGTTAATCATGGTGCGAGCTATGGCACGACTTGAGGTTGTAATTTTGCCATTTTTACCCCTGATATCAGCTACCAAAATAAATTTCTGTTTGTTAATAAAATCATTCTGGTATTTGATGACAGCGCCACCGCCCCTGATATCTGCAATAAATTTAACCGTTGCATCAGTTAGCCCCGCACTCATCAGGTAAACCACATCAGCACGTTTTACCGCCTCACAGAATAGGCTATAAACCTCACTACGGTTATCTTTGAGTGTGCCACTGGTTAACAGGTGAAGCTCTACTGCATCAGCTTCATCGAGTATCAAAATAGATTTGTCAAAATCTTGAGGGGCGCATTTAGCGCGGGTGAACTGGTCAAGACAGGCGGCTAAATGTTGCCCCGCCATACGGATATATGTGGGATCTACTTTCATCAGCATGAAGTTAGTTAAAACCTCACCCCATACCTTTACTGTCTGAGTGAGCAAAGCGTTACGATAGCCGCCCAAAATCACCTTGTAGCCTAATGCTTGCCAGTGCTTGAGGTGATGCAACATACCCCGCGTTTTCTGTGTGCCAAAATCAGACTTAATAGCAATGATGCTATTCACATCAGGGATCGGAATACCATCAAAAACAGCTTGGCTATTTAGTCTGATATTAGGGGTATAGCCTTTATTTTTTTGCCAATGTGCTAATGCTCGATCCCTCTCCTTGAGTAGCTTTGCATCGTCAAAAAATGACAGCCAATCTTGAGGCGATCGCAATGCGTAACCATTAAAAGCATCAGTGCCATAGGTTTCATCGCAGTCTTTACCGCCGCCCTGTTTGGTTGCTTGCCAGTGTTGCCAGTCTGCAAATTTGAGAGAGGGGATAGCCGCCGCTAAGTTGCCATAGGCTCTATGCAGATTTAACTTTTTGATGTTTTGGCTATCTGCATCAGGTAGCAAAGTATGGTTAGTTGCATCAGGATAGGCTCTAAGCACCCTCTCTAATGAATTACTGCCAAATATGCCCCCCCCCGCCCCTATGGCGATAATTTGGGGATTAGATCGCCATTCAAAAAATGCCCTGATGAGTGACTTTAAAGCACCCTCACAGAATTTAATCTTATAGGGTTTTGAGTTGTCAAAATCAGGTGATACCCATACGAATAAAGGATTTTCGCCTGTTTCCTTGAGTTGGTTTTGACCAGTAAATACACCCCATGTATATTTTTTGGTGCGATCGTCATTTGCTTTTTGAGCGCCGCAAAGTAATCGAGATATAGGATCGTAAGCCGCGATACCGTAGCCGCCCTCTAATGCGAATAACCAATGCTTAGAGACAGCAAAATTAATCTCACCTTGAGTTAGACCGCGATTGAGTAAACCAGTGTTTTGAGGTTTGGTTAGTTTGTGGGTTTGAGTTTTGGTGAAGTTTTGAGCTTTTTCCCTGATGTGGCGATCGCGATCCTCTAGGCTTGGCATTGCCTTTAAAGCTTGCTGATGTTGCCTTGCTTGCTTGGCTAACCTTGCCTCACGATTGGCTCTATATGCCTCAAAATCATAGGGCTGTGAGTCATCTTTAGCAGGTGCGTACATGGCGAAATTAATCGCGTCTATGCCAACAAAGTCATACCCTTGAGGCGGTTCGCTGTGCGATCGGCAATGAATTAACTCATCATTCTGCTTACAGCTTTTATGCTCTCCTAAGCAGATCGGGCAGTTGCCTTTAAGTTGTACAAATTTCGATGAGGTGTAAGTCATTTCACCCCTCTCTGATTTTTATAGGCGCGATACACCCTTCTAAATGCTGCTATGCCATACCCTAACGTTTTGCGGGTTGCCTCATACCTAACCTCAAAATTAAGCCCTTCATGGGTTTCAAGGTAAAGCAGATAGTTTAAATCTGAATAAATCTTAGGACTCATGGCGATCGCCCTCCATAGCTAAGATGTGGCGATCAACGATGCGAGATGAGATTTTGCAGAATGGGAGTAGCGTGAGGCTGTCCCATATTGGCAGTGAAAAAAGTATAGTCTTGTATTGAGACTTTAAGGCTTGATTTGTGTACGGTTTTCTAGTAGAATGTATTCCAGAAGCGCAATTAAAAGTTAAAGCGCCAAAAACAAGATTTTGGATCATAATTGAGTCATCCGTATGGATTCCGTAAGGGTGACTCGCCTAACTAATAGAACTTTCTCAGGGGACTTTAGTTAAAGCGAGAGTTTATATTCAGAGAGCCTTTGAGCATCAGTGCTTAAAGGCTTTTTGCTTTATAAAGTAAAAGGTAACATGCTCTCCCAAAAAAGCGGGAACTTACCATTTGATTCTTATAATCCAATGGCAGCAAGGGTTTCAAAATCAATTAATACATTTTCACAGGTCACCCGCGTCCTACCTTTACCCAAAGGCACATAATCTTTTTGATTTGCGCCACCAACGCACAACGCCCCACCTGTGTTTTTGTCGCACCAACTAACATAAGTTTTCATGGCTTTAATGATTTTGCCTAATCGATTAATCCTCATTAGGTCAAAATTTCGATCATTTTCTATTGGGGTGCAAAGCTTAGTAAATAATGCGTGAGTATGTCGCGCCTGTGGCGGTGCTACCAAAGTTAAAGGTATTTTTGGTTCTTCACGATTTTTGATGTTAGTAAGAGAGCTATTTTGCTCCCTTAACTCCGCAATACATTCATTTTTTCCACTTCCATCAGATCGGCAGATAACGAACTCATACAAAATAGCTGAGAACCATAAACCAGAATTTTCGTATTCACTGCCAAAGCCCCATGTATGAAAGGCTTGGCAAGCATCAAAAACAGCGTCATAAACATCAGCAAGGGCTTTTGATTTATATGCGTGTTTTCCTTTTGGGTGCTTAAAATCAGGATTAACTTTTAATTTAATAATCCAATTGGCAATATCAGATCGATAAAAAATCTGGTTCACAACAGTAAAACCAACCTCTTTTTTCATTGCTGCCAAGAAAAACAAATCAAAATTTACTGCTGTATGCAGATACTCATCTAGTGGCTTGTCGCACTTGCCACGCATAACTAAAGATGCTTCTAGCCAGTCGCGATCGCTAATTCGTGACATTTATTTAACTCCTTCATTACTATCGCCACTTGGCAACCCATAAGGATCGATACCACTTTGTTTAAGCAGTGACTCAAAATAATCACGCTCACGGCGAATCTCATCATCGATCGCAAAGCCTTCACCTAACTTGGCTAAATCTCGCTCTAATTGGCTATTTCGTTGAGACAGTCGCCTATTACGCTCTTGCTCAGTGATAACAACCCCAAAAGCGTCATCAAACCTACGTTCTAAGCTCTCTACGATAAGAGCCATGCAAAGGGATAAGGCTTTTTTATTGCCTCGATAGGATTGCCATAGCCAATAAGCTCCAACAATTTCTAAAGGCAATGAGTTAAAACGGCTTTGACCTCGTTTATCACCTTCAGACTCGATCTCAATCTGTTCAGATTCAAAAACCGAATCCGTATAACCTTCTCCTAGTAATGTTTTAAGGGCATTTGAGCGCAAAAAATCGAATACGTTTCTACCTGATAATCCGACTGCTTCAGACGCTTGGATCTGAGACATCCGATAACTACCATCTGGCAACATGAAAGCGTCAACGGTTAAACCGCCGATCGCTACAGTAGCGCGGGTTGCTTTGATAGATTCACTCATGACTTTTTGCTATTGGTGCGATCGCTAAATCTTGCTTCTAGTGCATCAATCAAGATATTTGCAGCAAGATTTGAAACAGATCGCCGATCCTTATCTGCCCACTGTTCTAAGAGTTTTTTTTGGTCTGGTGATAGATAAACCGCTACAACTTCACTGGTTCGCTTTCCCACAGTTTTAACATTTGCTACAACCATTGAATTTTAAACCTTTATTACGAATAACAATAAAATATTATAAACAGTTATTGGCTACAATAGCTAGTAATAACAAAGCGCGATGCAGACTTGGAAACCTTACACCGCACCTTGTACCCATTAACAACTTGCAGACAAAGGTTATGGCATTGTGAGAGGTTCTGATGATGCTCTAGAGTTTTCTGCAAGTTAGCGATCGCGTTGTTATAAATTTTGAATCTCACGGAATAATTTTTTAAATAATAATTTCCACTATTTGAGTTTTATTTTGTGAAATGTTTGTGACGTATTTTTATTTTTGCCATAACAAGTTTGTGCGGTTTTACACTGTTCTTGTATTTTTCGGTAATGCGCTAACAACGAGTTTGCGTCATTTGCGGTATGTGTAAAAATCTCGGCAAGCTATGTTGCTTGTCGGACAAGAAATCGCACTAACGTTTGATTTTTGTTCGACAGCAACATTAACGCTTGCCAAAGGGGAATTCCCCCTTTGGATTCCCCCTTCAACAAAAAACAAAACTGTCAATTAAAAAAACTGAAGCGTAACTAATTGTATGCAAATTATTTTTTGCAGATCTAAAACATTTTAAAATTCAAGTCTGCGTGAAAAAATGTAGACTATATTTGTGGCAGGCGAGTATATCTCGTCGAGTTTCTTGTTTTTGAATATTTGTTCAACAACATTTGTGCAAAATAAACTTTAGGAATAGCAGTAATGACTTTATCCGTTAGATTTACGGTACGCATGACTGAAGATGAAAAAGCTTTATTGGATGAAAAAGCAAGCAAACTGAATGTTAATTCAAGCGAATTTGTGCGATGTGCAACTTTTAACTACGATCCACCATCACCACAAATCCAAGTGGCTAGCGTTGATTGGAAGATATATCACCTGTTAGGGCAGGTTAAATTTGAGTTGAATAAAATTGGTACCAACGTTAACCAGTTAGCGCATGATGCCAATTTAAGCGTAATGATGGGGAGTCCCATGCAGTCACAACTTGAAGAACTAAATGAGTTCTCTGGTTGTCTCCATCAACTTATCGGCTTAATGTCCGAGATGAGATCTCAGATTACGGATAGTACAGGCGTAAAACCTAAGTAGGAAACAAGGATGATTGGTAAAATTATTAAGGGAAGTGGCTTTCAAGGGTGTCTGTCTTATGTGATGGGAAAAACTGGCGCAGCGGTGATCGACACGAATATGGATGGAAATAATCCATATAGTCTAGCGACTGAGTTTTCTCTGTCATGGCAACTGCGTCCTAAACTAGGGCATACAGTTTGCCACATAATCCTCAGTCTCAGTCCTGATGAGCATCTTAATGATGTTTCTTGGCAGAAAGCGATCGCTCAATATCTTAAAGAAATGGGATTCTCCAACAATCAGTACATAGCTGTAAAGCATACTGACCAAGAAAATCACGAGCATATTCATTTAGTTACCAGTCGAGTGAAGATGGATGGCTCCGTTGTCTCAGATAGCTGGGATTGGATTCGTAGCCAAGATGTAATCCGAAAATTGGAAAAAGACTTTGAATTAGAGTCCGTACCTTCAAGTTGGGAAAGCGATCGTCAAGAGCAAACTAAAAACCAGATTGAAAATGAGAAACAAACGGGCAAGTCTACAGTCAAGAGGCAACTTGCAGACAGAATTGACCTAGCCATAACGAACACCACAGCACTGCCAGATTTTATTGAGCAGTTAAATCGTGAGGGGATTGAAGTCAAGGTTGACCGAGATCGCAAGGGAAAACCTAAAGGTATTGCCTATAAACTCGATGGTGTGAGCATGGCTGGCTCAAGCGTAGGCAAGGCTTATTCATTGCCGCGTATTTTAAAACGGCTGGGTAATGTTTCTGAGCGGGGCATCCAACTTAGTACTTCTGACTTTATATCTCATATATCTCTGGCAATCAGGGAGCAAGTAAAAGCAGGAATGACTATGCCCCAGTTTGTTGAACAGCTTCGACAATCAGGAGTGGATGCTCATGTCAAATACACTCGCAATAAGAAGGTTAAGGGTATTTCCTATAGTTTTGGAGATAACAGCATTCAAGGTAATGAATTAGGGAAAGAGTTTAGCTGGGGCGGACTCCAGAAGTATTTACAGGTAAGTTACGATCCCGTGCGGGATATGCCAATTATTCTAAAGATGCAGGGCGCTAATTCTAAGGCGACAAGTCAAGAATCTTCTCCTCAAGCATCCGAAGGACTACCAGATAGTTTATTTGCCGAGCTTGCGCTGGAACTAGAAAGACTGCGATCTCTACAATTACCCAACCCAATTCAGCCTGAGAATGTGCTTGAAAATAAGATCTTAATCACCCCTGAACATGAAGGTCTGGATAAGGCTCATCTGGTTGCCGCGCTCTGCCATCAACTTCTTAATGAACTAGGGGCTGATAATTTTGGAGAAACGGGCAAGAATTCTTACAGTATCCAACGAAGTGGAGATGCTCTGACAGTTGAGAGTTTACGAGGCGATCGCCAGATCATCTTGCAGGTTAAGGGGCAGGAAATTGAATTTGCCAATTTAAGCGAATTTGATATCCAACAATTTGAGCAGGCTTGGCAGCATCGATCTCAAGTACAGCAACAAAATATTGACTCACAAGCCAAAATTGTATGAGCTACCATGAGACAGTTTTGCATCTTGCCAATGCACGTTACAAAAGCGATCGCCCTTGCTACAACCAGAGAACCAAAAATTCACTATGCATATTGATCCCAGCACAACATCCTCCCAAGACAACTACAAACTATTAACCAATCTGGTAGTCCCGCGCCCGATCGCATGGGTAACCACCCAAAATAGCGAAGGAGTGATCAACCTCGCTCCTTTCAGTTTCTTTAACGAGATCGGTAGCAATCCCCTATATCTCGTTATCAGCATCGGCAACAAAGACGATGGCAGCCCAAAAGATACCGCCGCCAATATTATCGCTAATCGAGAATTTGTCGTTAATCTCGTCACAGAAGATCTATTAAGCGCGATGAATATCTCCGCCGCCAACTTCCCACCTGAAGAGAGCGAACTCAACGCCGTTGGACTCCATGAAGCCGCATCGAAACGAGTCAAAGTTCCCCGCATCGCCGAAGCGAAAGCAAGTTTAGAATGTGTACTCCA
>DCSN01000190.1 GCA_002325645.1 Pseudanabaena sp. UBA1465 | reverse complement strand
AGGCTGGAGCGCGATCGGCAGACGAATTCCAGTCCTTAATTGAGGCGATACAGGATACGTGGTGCGTTACGGTTCTGATAAACTAGCTCGAAATCGGGCGATCGCTTTCAAGATGGTGATGTTATTTACTTTTTGTCAGATTTTGATCTCGGTGATGTTCCCCATACTCTTATTAAATCTGGTGATATCACAACCGATGCGATGACTAATTTGGAGCTTTTACAACTTAAGGTGGCTTAGATCATCAATAACGTTCAGGATGGTGGTTTTGATTTGCTGAATGCTTCAGAACGCCAGTTATGTCAGTTTTTCGGAATTAAGCGTGGGCTGCTGCGTTACCATTTTGATTGGATCAAACCGTTATTAGATACTCTATATAACAACTTGATCCAAAGTTTCATTAAAACTTTGGTTTTGCTTACTGATTCTGCTGATCTGGCGATCGTTGATTTTTGGGCTGGTGTAACTGAGTTGTTTTTGGCTGAGCATCTACTGCTAAAAGATGCTTTAGCTGGGATTATTGAGTTTTTTGCAGAACATATCCCGTGTTATTTGCCTAGTTATGTTTTGGCTAGACTCTCTGCTGAGGCTCGACATAAGTTGTTATCAAATTTGGCTGTTTTAGCGTTCTAGCTGACCATAGTTGAACTCATCTTAAAACCCTAAATCTAGCTAAATATTCTTCTTTATTTCTTGAGTTGATCGAATTATTGACTGGAGAGATGTTGGATGTGTCAAAACTAGCTGAGAATAAATCTTTGATTTCCTCAAGTGTTACGCCGAACGGTGGCCCATCAGGTCGATTGTGCGCCCAGAATAAGGCAATTAATTCTCCCGTTGGTTTTAAAATTGATCGCACCATATTCACGTAATCAGGGCGTTGTTCGGGACGGATCGCGCAGAAGCAAGTATGTTCGATCGCATAGTCAAAACTGGCGGCAAATTCTTGGGGCAATTCAAAAATATCTCTTTGCAGAAATTGCATTGATATTTCCATTTTTTGGCTTAGATTTTGACCGAGGGCGATCGCGCTTGGTGCAAAGTTGAAACCAATTGTATCAAAGCCATGTTTGGCAAACAAAATCGCATCATGTCCTTGACCACAGCCTATCACTGCGGTTTTTCCCGCGATCGGCGCTTCACTTGATGCTAATAAACTTGCCAAGGGAGGGGCTGCCATGCCGATATCCCACTTGGCTGTATTTTCTTGATAGCGTTGTTCCCAATATTGGGGAGCGGTTGTTGGTAGCATAGATTTGCTTAGACTGAGAATATTCTGGCAATTGATTTATAAAACTATTGTCAGATTGGGGTATCACTAGTGATTGGTGGCGCGGTTTGCGTGGTGAATACTGGGTAATTGCTCAGGGTATTTTATTGTTCTGCTTTACAATTTTACCGAATGCTCAACCTAGTTTTATCAATGTAGATTCACCTGTTGTTCCCTATGCAAGTTTAGGGCTAACTGCTGGTTTTGGTTTTGGGGCAATGATCTTGTTAGGGCGATCGCTTTTTGATCTCGGTCAAAATCTGACTCCATTACCGCATCCTAGAGATGATGGTGAGTTAGTGCAAACGGGTATCTATAGTCTGGTGCGACATCCTTTATATAGTGGTGTTATTTTTTTTGCCTTTACTTATGCGAGTTGGCAAATAAGTTGGGTACATTTTTTAGGCGCGATCGCTTTATTCATTTTCTTTGATGCTAAAGCGACAAAAGAAGAAGTTTGGCTCACAGAAAAATTTCCTGCCTATGCCAACTATCGTACTTCTGTGAAGAAGTTGATCCCTTGGATTTATTAGCTTATGACGGTTCTTCCTGCTCGATCAAAGATTCAATCTGAGCTATAAGTTTTTCTAGTGACTTTTGTTTTTTCTTGTCATCCCAAACTGGTGATTTTTTTAGCCTTTGAATAGAACTCGTAAATCTAGTCTTTAATGTGACTGGCTTTTCAATGTTGTGACTTGCTTTGAGATCGCGGATTTTCTCCTTGATCTCTACTAGAGAAAAACTCTCAGTGATTGTTTCATTTAATAACGACTTTCGGAGATCGGTATCTTTAACTGTAGCGATCGTTGTCGCCTTTGTATATTCGATTTGTCCTTGACGTAGTGCTTCTAGTACTTCTATCGGCAAATTTAGCAAAGGCAGCCGATGTGATATAAAAGTTTCCCACTTGATTAAGCCAAAACCTTCAAACGTTGATCTGATAATTTCAACTTCTGAATCACTTACAGTATTCTTTTCAACTTCGCCACGAACTTCATGGCGCATTCGATACAAAGTGGCGATCGCTTGCTCTTGAGGAATTTTTAACTTTAGAGCCAAAATTTGTAAAATTGCTTCAGTTTCTTCGACAGGATTAAGGTTCTCGCGATGTAAGTTTTCAACCAACCGAATTAAACTGGTTTCTTCATCTGATAACTCTTTGACAATAGCAGGGATTTTTGAGAGTCCAATTTCTTTACAAGCTCTAAAGCGTCGTTCTCCAGCGACTAGCTCATAATAATCAGAGTTTTGAGCAGATTTTATTGACCTTAATAAAATTGGTTCTAAAACACCATGTTGCTTGATCGAAGCGACTAATTCCTGCATTTTTTCAGGATCGAAGTAACGTCGGGGTTGTTTTGGTGGCAGATCAATTTTGGTGATTTCAATTTCTCGATTCAGTCCAAAATCCTCATCTTCATCAAGCAGTAGAGGAGCTAAATTTTTTAATTTTGTTCTCTCAGAATTTAAGTTTTTCTGCATTACAGTGCCTCCATTGCTAACGATATTTCATCAAAAACTGCTAAAACTGCTAAGTGATTTTCGCTTTTTTTCTTAATGTATTCCAGAAAAGGCTTTCCATATTGAGAAGCTTCAGATACAGCAGTAGCACGAGGTAACGGAGAGAATACTGTGCCGATTTGGGACAACTGTGAATTAATAGACTCAAGAGTTTGACGATCCATAGAGTTGCTAGACCAATATCTCGTAGGCAAGAAACCTGCGATCCCTAAGCTTTTATTCAGCTTACGACGAATTGTTCGGAATGTTCCTAATAACATATCAGTACCCATCAAAGCTTTGTACTGAGTTTCAATGGGCACTAACATATGAGTTGCTGCCACTAAACAATTGATACTTAAAAGTCCTAAGCTAGGAGGACAATCAATCAGAATATAGTCATAGTCATCAAGAATAGGCTCTAGAATTTCCTTGAGCCTAAACTCACGCTGTATTGCTGTTGCCAGGCGAATTTCGGCATTTGCTAAAGCTACAGATGCGGGAGCCAAGCTCATTTTATGTAGCTGTTCTGGGTAGATCGATATGGCAACTCTGTCACTCTCGTTCTCTGGCTCATCAGCGATAAGTGCGTCGTAAATTGTGTTCTGTAGATTTGTAATGTCAATCCCCATGAAAATTGTTAATGAAGCCTGTGGGTCCATATCTACTAGTAGGACTCGATGCCCTCTTAAAGCAAGGTGATAGCCTAAGTTTTGGGTAACTGTAGACTTACCAACTCCGCCAGCTTGATTAAATAATGCAATAATTTTAGTCATAGCTTTTTGGCAGTTTTGACAAAGCTTTTTTAGAATACAACATTTTTGGAGCTTGCAGCTTTTTGATCGAGTTATTCTGGCTTATATTTCTGGTTACAACGTTGTAACCAGAAATATAAGGTGATTTCAAAAGCTCTAAAGTCCTTTATATCTATGGTCTTGACATAGTTAAATCAATTTTTCTAAGTCCTAAAATCTAAAAGTTATGCCGAACATATACGAACTGTCTCAAGAAGTATATCAGTTAGAAAAATTTGAGCAAATTGTTTCTGGGAAAAATATCCAGATTGAGCGCATTATTTCCACAGGACAAACTACTCCCTCTGGACAATGGTATGACCAAGAACTTGATGAATGGGTAATCTTACTTCAAGGTGAAGCCGAACTTTCCTATGCAGACGATACGAGAATACGACTAAAAGCAGGAGATTATTTGCTCATTCCCGCACACAAAAAACATCGTGTTGAATACACCAGTATGGAGCCACCTTGTATTTGGCTCGCTGTGCATGGACAGTTTTCACCTTAGCTAATCCAAATCCCGTTTGAATCATAAAAATTCTCTCTTTGCTCAAGTTTAAAATCCCCCAAAAGCGATCCTAGCCAAATTTCTACGATTGGTAAACTCAAAGCATCTTGTAAGTTTATCAATCGCATAGGAGCAGAATTATTAGTAATGCATTGCGCGATCGCCTCAATCCAACTCGAAACATCTTCAGCATGAGCAGTACTAATCGCCCGTTCAAATTCCTCGTCAAAACTAAGCAAACTTTCCTGCTCCAAAGATTGAATCAAAACCTCCTTGTCAATTTCGGCAACAACCGAATTACCATGTTTCGTTTGTTCAGGAATTTTCCTCGGTAAACTTTGCAAAGGCTCAATAAACTGGTCAAAATCAACCACCATCGACTGACGCACATAACGATCAAAAGCATCATCAGCCATGATCGGCTCACCCTTTACCGCACGAGAATGTAGCTCCTCAAATAAAAAGCTAGAGCGATCGCAAAACAAATCCGCAATTTGACAAACCGCCTCCCCAGCTATTCGCAACTGCGATCGCATATCGAGATCGACCAAAGTCAAATCCAAAAGTTTAAAAACCATTAGCAAATTCGCATCTTCAGGAGTCTTTCTCGCAGTCAAAATTACATCCCATAAATCCAACTCAAGCTGTTTAACTTGCATAGCTGCACTGAGAATTAATTTGGATGACAAGGACAAGGACGTAAAGGACAAAGCCAAGGATCGAGACGTTCCTGACTAACAAATTTCTTAATCCCATAATTTGACTCCAGCAAAACCAGTACTTTCTGCACATAAGTATGAACTTGAGTCGCCACCATCCCTGCACAATGAATTGGTGGAATCGTTGCGAACTTTTCTTGTCCTTTCCAAACTTGAATAGCGATCGCATGGATCGGCGTATCCGTTCCCGCCTGTCGATAAACCACTAAAACTGCCCAAAATACTGACGCGAATTCATCAGCATTCACAACTAGATTTGTATCGGAATCGCCACGTTTGCGAGAGCGAATCAGGTTGCGGCGATCGCTATGTCTCGCATAGGAACGGCGACTATAACAAACCGTAGGATTCCAACAGCGATCGCCATCATTACCATGAAGTTCTTGAGCCTGAGCCGCCGAAAGCATCGCACACTTTTTACACTTTTCGGGAATGCCTTTAGTCATAAATTGTCAATGATTTTCGCATTCTCTGGTTTGTAAAGTGTCAAGCGATCGCTCAAAAGGTGCTAACTAAACCAATGGGGATTATCTTTGAGAATTTTAGCTTGAGATTTGCCAATGAGAATACATCCTAGTCTGTAGAAGTGTTGTGTCATAGCATCACGATCGCTAAGCTGACTGACAGTAATTGTGATCACACGGTAGTTTTGGTTTTCTAGAGTTTCGCGAATTTCCCGATCTCGCTCTTTTGTTGCCGTATTTCCATGAAAGGCTTTACTCATGCCGTCCAAATAGATACAAACTCCATCAAAAGTATCATTTGGATCTTCATAAAAGAAGTCAGGAGTTGTTGTGCCAATAGGCTTACCGAGATCGATTGGTCTCTGCACATCTGGATCGGGAAACCCAGCCCGTGTCAGCATTTCCTGAAGTTGAGACTCAGCCGCATTAACGGGTAAGTTATCGTTAGAATCTTTAGTAGCGGCAGGTTGTTTAGGTGGAATGGGATTTCCTTGAGTGAGAATATCCCCCCATTTTTGTAATGTTTCTAGGGCGACGTGGCGATTGAGATGGCGATGGTAATGGGCATTACGGAAGGTTAGTAGGCAGTCTACACAGGCGCGATCGCATTTGGAGGAACAATTGCCCACAATATGTAGGGCTGCGGCGATGATATCGACCCATTTAACACGCATCAATTCCAATAAAGCTGAGCCACCAGGCATAGGATCGTACAAGATCATATCAACTTGTTCCCGTCCTGCTTGCCCAAGCGCTAAGACTTGGAGATCGTCAATATCCATATCAAGAACGTTAGATGCAGCCTGACGTAAAGTTTCGGCGATGCTATAGGCAACTTCGCGATTGTCGCAGTCTTGAATGATTAAAGTCTCGGCAACTATATCGGAGAAAAATCCGACATTGCTTGGTTTTTTGCCACAGCGATCGCCATGATCTGTCTGAAATGACTCGATTTCAGGTTGAGAAGAAAAAGGTGATCGGCTTTGACCGCAAACTAGACACACTGGATAACCAAGATTGTTGCCACGGACTAAACTGGCTGCGCCAACATTCACAAGGCGCAGGTGCATACCCACAAGGAACGAGACATCTTTTATTCCCCATTTGTAGCTATTACCGCCATTGTGTTGAGCGCGATCGTATCCCATGATTGAGACTGGTAATTGGAACCGAAAATCCTCCTCATCGGAAATATTGGATTGGTGCGGTAAGTCAACATCACAAATTGGGACAGCCGAAAAACTGGCGCTACTCATGCTTTGACTACTTTCTATTTCTATTCCTACCTCACGGATGGCTTCGCGCTCTAGATCGACTTGAAACTCAGTGGGATCGATCGCTTGGAGATGAAAGTAACGTGGCACAAAACGATGACCATTGGCATAGATTAAATTGCCAGGGACATATTCTCGTAGAGCCATTGCGGCGGCTCTGGGTAGCTCGAAGTCATTGATCCAGCTAGCATTGCGCGGAATTTGGGCTGTACCAATTACGGAGCCAACATCTAATCCATAACCAGGAAGAAAGCCCTCTGCTGCAAGGACGCTATAGGTAATCGTGTCGTCATAGCCTTCAGCTTCACTTTTGCGTCGGGTTTGAATACCTTTATATTTTTTGATCAAGCGATCGCAACGTTGCCATAGAGCGTCTTGATCGAATTCAAGTGTTCCTCCTCGAACTCGCTCGACATCTAGGCGATTTCTTTGGGTAATTGCCCATTGTAATCGTCGCCATAGGGTTTTGATTACTTCTGTGAGCGCGGAGGTCATGGTTTGAATATGCGATCGCAAAGCTGTTTCGGTGACGGCACTTTTGTCGGCATCTGACCAACTTTTTGTAAAGGCGGTAGTGAGATGATCGAGGATAATATGTTCGTACTTTTCTAGGAGAGTGCTTAACTGTTCAACAGAGAGTGGCTCGGAGCGAATTTCGCCTGTTTCGTGAAAGAGATAGGACTTAATTTGATTAGGGAAACAGTGGTTGATAATTGCGGTAATTTGGTCGCGAGCTTCTGTATTGAGATCTTTGGCTACAGTAAGTTTGCCTTTAGAGAGTTGATACAAGATCGTCAGTGTTGCAGAATGGGCGTGTTTGCGTACCATCAGCGTATTTCGCAAGTTTAGACTAGGTGGGTCGATCGCCCCATCTAGCAGCTTGAGAGGATCGAGAAAATAGGCGCGATCGTGGCTGGCGGGTCGGGCGTAGGAGATATTTACCGCCATACGGAATCGTCTGCCTGCACGTCCTGCTCTTTGCCAATAGTTGGCAGGGAGTGGCGGAATATTTCGCATGAGGACAGCATCGAGGGAGCCAATATCCACACCAAGTTCCAATGTGGGCGTACAGACCAGAGTATTCATTAGCTCTGATTCGCCTTTAAATTGCCGCTCAATTATTTCGCGCTGGTCGGTGGGGACTTGGGCGGAATGTTCGCGAGGGCGGAGCATGGTGAATTGCTGATCGAGGACGTTTAAATCATAGTCATCCTGATTTTCTGGTTGATATTGTAATTTGCCATTACAGCGCCATGCCATACAAGTAAGGCGTGGGGTGGCGCGTGGATGAGCGCGGCGACAGGTATTGCAACGATAAACACCTGGCTCAGGTTGCGGATTGGGGGCGAGGCGCAGTTTATCGGCATCAATTTGGTGCGCTCCTTCACAGCCTGTTAGTTGTTTTCTTTTCTTTCCTTTAGGTTTGTTATATAAGCTAACGGGAACTAGAATTTCTAATTCATCGGTGAGCAACTTCCAGAGGTCGTTAAAAAATTCTGGCATTAACTCATTGTCAACACCCCAATTGCTGACTGCTTGTCGTGCAAGGGTATTGCCCTTAGTGCTTAGCCATTGTTGAATACGAGTCTCAGAGTCTCCATTTTGGCGTTGTAGTTTTAACGCTTTGGGAACACCTTTTAATAATGGGAGGTAGCCACGCGAAATTTCAAAGTCGCCTTCTTGCCAAAAATTAGAGAAAATCTCTTTTTCACGATCTAGAAGAATATTCGATCGCCTTGCATTATCCAAAAGAGAAGCTACACCATCAACTAGTTCTTGCGGGGAAATACCGAATAGATTTGACCAGTGCTGAAAGAAAGCGAGATCGGCGGTGAGTTTGGCGTATTGAATTTGTAATCTACCCCAAGGTTCTAAACCGATGCGTTGTTTGTTACCTATGGTAATTTCACGCAAAATTTGAATGCGGAGGAAATACTTGCGCTCTTGACTATGCCTGACACCTTCGGCTTCTTTACGGGCGGCGTTCCATACTTCAGGGACTAGGGCGCGGCTCAGGGAATCGTCTTGATCGAGGAGGTCATCAAGATGGGCGGTGAGATCGCCGATGGAAACTGCTCCCTGTCTGATCCGTTCGTACATAAGCGATCGCAAACGGTAGCGGCGGGAGTGGTCTTGCATCCATCCTGCTTGAAAGGCAGCATCTTGGCGATTGTCAGCAAAGACGAGTAAGCGTTTGCGATCGGCATGATGGATCATGTTTTGAGCGAGAACGTGAACATCGGCAACGGTGACGGCACGGATGGGGCGTGATGGTTCGCGATATTGACCTGCCCATTGCTTGCCGATCGCTTGACAGGCGACGCAACTGCTGAGTTTACCTTCTTTTTCTTGAACGGTTTTTTGTTGAATCGCTAATAAGGAAACGAGTTTGCCGACATGACCGCAACCATCACAGCGATCGCGTTGAATAGAATGGAGAGTTCCACAATGGCGACAATAATAAACAGTCGATAGGCGTTTGGAAGTTTTCCCTGAAACTTGAGAAGTTGAGCTAGAAGTTGACTCTTCATCTTCATCCTCTGGCTCACTGATCAAGCGATCGCATAATAATAATCTCTTACCTTCGTTTTCATGAGAGAGCGATCGCCAGATTTTATGCTTACCAACGGCTTCTCCTCCTTCGGGTTGTTTGCCAGTGTAGTGGAAGTCGGCGGCATGATGCTCAAAGTAATGTTGTCCGCAAGTTGTGCAAGTGAGGACTGGTAAGGTATGCAGTCCATTGCCTTGTTCGCCAATCGCATCTTCGGCTGATAGCCATAATTTCGGTTTATCACTGTGGGGAATCGTGACAACAGCACCGCTAACACCACGCACAAAAGCATGAATGACTGGACGCAGTAATGGTCTACCATCTTTGCGCGAGGCGGCTCCAAGAGCTAACCAAATTAAGATTTCTTCTTCTGGGATATCAAATAAAGGTCGGTTTAGGCGAAGGGCAAGCTGTTGTTTGAGTTCGCTGATGGCTTTGGGCTTTTTGAGTAAATCGGCTAATTCATAAACTAACTGATTGGCTGAGAGATGTTCGTATAGACCTTCTTGCCAATGGGGATGCCCGATCGCTTGTCCTGTAATTTCGGCATAGAGCGATCGCACGTTAGTTGCTTGGGGATTGTCATCGCCATCGGCTTCGATCGCAATGAGCAAAGATTTTAATAGGGCTGCTGGTGAGTCAGTTAAGGGTGTAGGGATCGATCGCTGGTCTTGCCAAACATCGCGTTCATATTCTTCGCCTACCAGTTCGACTCGTTCGGGTTTGACACCAAAAAACTTTGCCGCGAAATCTTTGCCAATCTGTTTACCTTTAATTGGATCGGCGAGGGTTGCTGAGGTGGCGATACAGGTGACATCATCTTGAGTCTTGCCGCAAAAAGTACGGAGTCGGCGGATTAGACAAGCGGTTTCAGCGCCGATCGCTCCTGAAAATGTATGTGCTTCGTCAAATACGAGAAACTGTAATTGAGATTTGTCAAACATTTCGATGTCTTGCTTACGGGTAAGTAGCAGTTCTAATTGTTTGACATTAGTTAGTAAGATCCGTGGCGGATTGCTTTGCATTTCTTCCCGTGACACCCTTTCTTCGTAAGGATGAACGGCGCTAGTTTTTTGGTCTTGTGCAGATTTTTTGCGTCTGGCCTCATAATCAGCACGGGAAGATCCTTTAATCATTCTTCCTGTCACGTCTGACTGTTGCCTTGGAGTTTTACCGATATATAGTCCGAAGGAAATTCCTGTTCCTGCCAATAAGCCTCTGAGTCGATCGCATTGATCTTCCGCAAGGGCATTCATGGGATAGACGATGACGGCGGTGATGCCTTCAGGAACTTTTTGATCGCGTAGTTTTAAACAGTGGCTAATAATCGGATATAAGAAACATTCGCTTTTGCCCGAACCTGTGCCTGTGGAGACGAGGGTGGTTTTATTTTGGGCAATATGACGAATGGCGGTTTCTTGGTGTCCATAGACGGCGGGATAAGGAATTAGGTTTTGCATATGAGGGTGCAAGATTTCCTCATCGACAAGTTGGGTGACGCTGGCTCCTTCTTTAAATATTTGGGATAGGCTGATATAAGGACCTTTGAGCAATGGACTTTTGCGGGTTTGCTCTAGGTTTAGTAGCGATCGCATTTGGTCGTAGAGATTTTTGTCGCTAAAAGGATAAGCGGTAATTTGGTAACGCAGAAAGTCGGAAACAACTTTTTCGGTGTAAAGAATGGGGTTGAGCATGATTTTATAATTAATTTTCTGACTTTTTTATAACTGTTTTAGGCTTGTTCGAGTGCTTGCAAAAATTGACAGAAATTTTCTATGTCTCTAACCAGTAGATTGTGACTATCTGCAAGTTTGTCAGTTAGTTCGCTAAGACGATCGCTATCTAGTTCAAATACATATCGATGGACAGCGACATGACGGAAGCCGCGATATTCATTTAAACGAGCTAAAGTGTCGCTAAGAATTACGGCTGGTCTAGTATTGGGGATCTCTAATGCCATTTGTTCTAGCAGCAATTTGTGAGAACTTGCGCCTGTAGGTAAGTTGTTTTCAACTTCTTTGGCAATATCTTCAAAGACACGTTCAGTTCCCATATAAAAATTTTGCAGGCTGAAAGCTGCGGCAACCCAGTAGTCTTCATCTGCGGTTCTTTTAGCTTTTTGGGCTTGAGATAGGGCAGATTGAACTGTGGTGTCGATTTTTTGGAGTTCGTTTTGGAGTCTGGCGATGAGGACGTTATAGTTGTTCATAGTTCAATTCCTTGAGCGATCGCCTCAATAATGTAGGCGGGGGCTTTGTCAGGTTCGATGAGGTCGATCGCAAATTCGCTGAGTCCTTGCAGTTTGCCGACGGCTTTGAAGTAGTCGGATTTTGGTAAGTTCCATACGGCAAGGTCAATATCTGAGTTTTTGTGAATGTGTGGTTTGAGCATTGAGCCGAATAGGATAACTCTGGTTGCGCCGAACTCTTGACGCAACAATTTAGCGGCTTGTTTGGCAATTTCTAGCCCTTGATTTTGTCGTTGTTTGAGTTGTGCGAGTTGTACCTTTTCTCTGGCTCGCGCACCAAGAATATAGCTTTGCATGGTATTTTTATTAACTATTTCAACAGGTCTTGGACGGTCACGATTTTTATCTCATTTTTTCCCTGCTTGTGAGTCGATTATATTGCCAAATAAGTCGGTCTGGAGTGGGTTGCCGAAGAGGTCAGTCTGGATTGGTGGGGCATTGGGAGTTGGGGAGTTGGGAGT
>DCSN01000123.1 GCA_002325645.1 Pseudanabaena sp. UBA1465 | reverse complement strand
AAATTCGTCTAGCAGGACTCCAATTATCCCGCTATCAAATAAACGAACTAATCAATTAACAGATCAAGACTCGATCATTATCGTGAGATCGAATAGCAGATTAGCCGATGCTCAGCCAGTTCCTCGATTAATTTCTCAGCCAAATAACGTTCAGAATGTGGAGGGATCGGAAGTTGGTAATTTACAGATTTTGCTAAAGCAAAGGGGATTGTATCAAGGTGAAATCGATGGACAACTGGGTAAGGCTACTACCGAAGCAATTCTCAGGGCGCAACAAGCCTACAACTTGACTATGGATGGATTTGCAGGTCCTTTAACGATTCGGGCTTTGTTGGCGGGTGGGACAAATGTTCCCCTCTCTCTGCCTGCCTTTGAGCGATCGCCTGAAACAAAGGATGTTGTAGCAATCCAACAACTCCTTACGGCGCGTGGCTTTTATGATTCTGAGATCAATGGGCGCTTTAATCTTGAGACCAGAGAAAGTATTTTCAATGCTCAAAATGCCTATGGACAGAAGGGTACAGGCGAGTTGACCCCAGAATTAATCGCGGCTTTAAGGGGTCAAAACCTTGATGCAAGCACTGCTCAAAATGTCCAAAACCCCCCAAATGACAACAACATCCAAGAGATCATCCCTTCCTCTAACGCGCCTAACAGCCCTCAGCTAAGGGGTACTCAAGATCCTCCCTCTAATCAAAACTTCTCGCCCCAGCCAAGTGCAAATTCGTCTTAATTGCCAAATTGCTAAAGGCTTCATTTTCTCGAAATCTCACTAAATAATCTCCCTACCAAATTTCTAAAAGGTCTAAAAGGTCAAAAAGGTCTAAATTATGGAACTCCTAGCTTATATTCAAGAAGAATTTGTCCGTGATGATCAGGCGATCGCCACAGAATCACAAGAATCAAACCTTACTGCCAACGTGAATATTGAGACCAGTTTTCAAGCTTGGCTCAAAAAATTAACCACAAAATCTAGCAAACTCAGCCTGAATATAATTCTGGCTAGTACAACGATTTTGATTGGTTTAGGCTCAACCATGACCGCCCTAGCCGAGGGTACGCCTTCATCGGATGTGAAGTATGTCCAAACATTACTAGCTAAAAATGGCTTTGACCCAGGGGCGATCGATGGTGTGGCTGGGGCATCCACCAAAAATGCGATTCTTCGCGCTCAAAAATCTTTGGGACTCACTCCCGATGGCATTGTCGGCAGCCGCACAATTACGGCTCTCGAAGGTGGCTCTATCAGAGAGACCAGTCCAGTCTCGGCTCCCAGCACATTAGCGCCTAGTTCATCGGTGATGAACCTTCAGAAATTGCTGGTGGATCGTGGTTTTTATAATGGGGCAGTCGATGGGATCATGGGTAATCAGACCCGTGCCGCGATCGTGGCTGCCCAAAAAGCCTACAATCTCACCCCCGATGGTGTTGCGGGTTCTCAGACCCTAGCGGCGCTAGAGGCGGATGGCAAAGCAGCCGTTACGCCTAGTGCGGCGACTACCACAACTAAAAGCGCTGAAGTTGCTAGGCTCCAAGAGTTATTGAGCAGACGTGGTTTTTATAACGGGGCGATCGATGGGATCATGGGTAATCAAACTCGGACTGCGATCGTTGCTGCTCAGAAAAATTATGGGTTAACCGCCGATGGTATTGCTGGTTCTCAAACCCTATCTGCTTTAGATTCGGGTAGTCGCCAAATTAATGTGGCGCTTCAGAATCGTGAGGCGGCGGCTAAAGATGTAACTGCGGGTAAGGCGAGTGATAACAATGTTGCGACAGTGCAGCAGTTACTGGCGAGACGTGGTTTCTATAATGGCGCGATCGATGGCGTTAAAGGGACTCAGACCAAGGCGGCCATTATCGCGGCTCAAAATGCCTATGGTTTAACTCCTGATGGGATTGCAGGCGCTCAAACGGTGGCTGCCTTAGAAAGAAATGCCAGAACTTCTACATCCATCAAGCCCACAACTACCCAAACGACTACCCAAACGACTACCCAAGCAGCTAAGACGACCTCATCTAACACTGATGAAAGTATTGCCAATTTGCAAAATTTGTTGACCGATCGCGGATTTTATTCGGGACCAGTCACAGGATTTCTCGGTGCAAGAACAAAGGCGGCGATCGTCGCGGCTCAGAAAGCTTACGGTTTAACGCCAGATGGAGTGGCAGGGTCGCAAACCATCGCTGCCCTTGAGTCTGGTTCCCCAAGGCAACAGATTACCGTAAGAACTGTTCCACCTGCACCGACCGCAACTCCACAACCAGAGTTACAACCCAAGGTACAGGTAGCACCTACCCAACCGCAGGCTAAAGTCGCACAGCCCCAAGTAACACCTCCAGTAACACCTCCAGTTCAAGTCCAACCCAAACCTCAAGTTCAGCCTACACCCGCTACTCCATCGCCACAGGTTAGTGCGAATAATGGACAGGTTTTGACATTGCAGAACCTATTGGCTAAGCGAGGATTTTATAATGGCAAGGCTGATGGCGTATTGAATGCCGAAACTCGTAATGCGATCATCAGAGCGCAAAACTTTTACACGATTACTCCTGCGGACGGCGCACCAAGCAATAAACTGATTGATAGTCTTAGTAAAGATACATTTATTTCTGAAGGCAATTAAGTCAGATGCGGTTCCGTAATCTTGCTATTAACTTAGGCGCGATCGCCCTATTGACCGCGATCGCCCTAGGTTTGCAATTCCCCAAATTAAATCAACGCCTAAGTGGGCAAACTGCCGAAGAGACTCGCAAGGCGGTCAAGGACGAAGAAGCTCGCCTCAAGCTGATTCGCCAATTGCCATCACGCGGACTGGGCTTTAATAACATGATTGCCAATTTTACTTTTTTGCAGTTTTTGCAATACTTTGGCGATGATATTTCCAGAAACAGTTTTCAAACAGGGTATGGTCTCAGTCCCCGCTATTTTGAAAATATTGTCGATCGCGATCCGCGATTTCTCAGTAGCTATTTATATATGTCAGCTAGTGTATCGATGTTTGCGGGATCTCCCCGTGATGCGATCGCCATATATTCTAAAGGGTTGCGATCGCTTAACCCAGACATTCAACCAACTGCCTACACAGTTTGGCGTTATAAAGCCACCGATCAATTACTGTTTTTAGGGGATGCCAAGGGTGCGCGGGAATCCTATCTCCAAGCTGCTGCATGGGCTGAACAAGTGAAACCCAATACCAAAACCATTGACGACCCTAAACTAGTTGCCGAAGCATCCCGCCAATCAGCAAAATGGTTAGAAGAAGAGCGTGACCTCACCAAAGCACAGGTAGGGGCTTGGTCACTGGTTTTACAAAATGCTGTAGATAAGAAAACCGTAGAAATTATTGCTCAAGAATTAGACAAAATTGGCATGAGAATCGATATTAAAAATGGTTCGCCAGTTATTGTGCCCAAAAATTCACCACCATAAACAAAATGGGGCGCTAAGCGCCCCATTTTGTTTATGGTG
>DCSN01000173.1 GCA_002325645.1 Pseudanabaena sp. UBA1465 | reverse complement strand
AAGAGAAAATTTGGAAGTGTTGCAAAGCAACACTTCCAAATTTTCTCTTGTGGTGGGTCTGAGCGCAAAGCGTTGTAAGCCCTTGCTTGCCGTAATTAGTCAAACACCACCGTTCTCAAACCCAAGCCTGAACTAGCAGATTGTCCATAAACTAAGACCCGATTTTGGAGATACTGCCTCACACCCCTAGCCAGAACGATCCTCTCCAAGTCTTTCCCTTTGCGAATCAGATCGGTTACAGAATCACGATGGGAAACCCGAATCACATCCTGCTCAATAATTGGTCCTTCATCCAGTTCATCAGTGACATAGTGAGCAGTTGCGCCAATGATTTTTACGCCACGTTTATAGGCTCTGTGATAGGGATTGGCTCCTGCAAAGGCGGGTAGAAATGAATGATGAATATTAATAACCTGCGAAAACTTTGATAGGAAGTCTGGACTTAGCACCTGCATATATTTTGCCAGAACGACGAGATCAATTTTGTACTGATGGAGAAGATCTAGTTGCTTTTTCTCTTGCTCCAATTTATTTTCAGGATTAACTGCAATGTGATGGTAATTAATTCCAAAATTGTGAGCGACTTTTTCTAAATCAGGATGGTTGCTAATTACTACGGGAATTATGGCGGGGAGTTCATGCGATCGCTGCCTCAAAATCAAATCATACAAACAGTGATCCTGCTTGGAGACAAAAATAGCAATCCGCCGTACATAATCAGAAAAATGAATACTCCATTTGGCATGAATTGCGATCGCTAATTTCTCGAAGGTCGGCGCAATCTCTTCCCGTGCTAGGACAAAATCATTTAAGTCCCATTCAACCCGCATCACAAATAGTTCCGCCGTGCTATCAGCATGTTGGTCAGCATGGAGGATATTGCCACCGTGGGAAAACACCCAATCTGATATTTTGGCGACTAAGCCTTTTTGGTCGGGGCAAGAAACAAGTAAAGTTGCAGTTGTCATAGTTATTTAGTTATTTACAGCTTGTTGAGATCCTTTGAAAGGGTGGCTCCGCCGCCTTTTCAAACATTTCTTTGGGTTTTAATTTAGCGTAAAGCGCGGCTCGCAGTAGCATCCATCCTCATCAGGTTTCCATAAATATTTGCGTAGATCGATTTTACCTGTGGGACTAAAAATAATTCCCTCTCCCTCAAGGAGCGATCGCTGCAAATAGTCAGTCCCAAAACGTAAAGGCGAAAGCGAAATTTCTCCCTTAGCATTGACCACGCGCTGCCAAGGAATATCTAGATTTTGCATATCTACACGATAGAGGGCATAGCCAACCACGCGAGCTTTTCGCGCTAAATTAGCTAATTCGGCAATCTGCCCATAGGTAGCCACCCGCCCGCGTGGAATTTGGCGCACCATTTCGTATATGCGATCGTAGTTAGTTACAGGTTTGACCATAGATAGCAAATATAGCAAACTAACCAAGAACTCAAGTTCTTGGTTAGTTTGCACTCACGTTAGCTTCAATGATTTTTAATGATCTTTATTGATTTAGTGACTTAAATCACTTCCATTTCCGTAAAACTTTAGCTATCATAGATATGTCAAAACATTAAGACATTTGCACTGGAGAAATTTCAATGCTAGCGGCGGAATGCATCGATTCCAGAGCTACCGTACATACTGAGGAGAAGCGACGGACGACTACACGTATAGCTATGCGCGTACCGAGAAGTTGCTATGGCGAACCAATTATTTCCCGCCTCTCCTGTGAACACGGACTAAGCGTAACTATTATTGCTGCTCTTCTTGGTGAAAATCCTGAAGATGATGGCTGGTTCACCTTAGAACTAACTGGGACAACACAACAAATTCAGAGTGGAATTATTTATTTAGAAGAACTAGATTTAGAAATTTGGGATAAAACGGCTGTCGAAGACGAAAGCTGGTAAACACAGAAAAAGGCTTGCTTAGCAAGCCTTTTTGTTTATCTAAACAAGGGGCTTAAGCCCCTTGTTTTTCGTGAGCTTTAAATTATTTATTGGGCTGAGGAGTCAAACGCAAGTAGGGTTTGACAGGATTGAAGCCTTTAGGGAATTTGGTCTTAGCTTCTTCGTCAGAAACTGAAGGCACAATCACACAATCATCACCATCTTTCCAGTTAGCAGGTGTCGCCACGCTGTAGTTGTCAGTCAATTGCAGTGAATCAATCACGCGCAAAATTTCATCAAAATTACGACCTGTGCTGGCAGGATAGGTCAAGGTGAGGCGAAGTTTTTTATGGGAATCAATAATAAATACCGATCGCACAGTTAAAGTATTGCCTGTGGCGGAATTGGGGTGAAGCATTCCATAAAGTTCGGAAACTTTCTTATCTTCATCAGCAAGAATAGGATAGTTTAGCTTCGTATTTTGGGTTTCTTCAATATCGCCAACCCAATCTCTGTGAGACTCAACGCCATCAACACTCAACGCGATCGCCTTAACATTGCGCTTATCAAATTCTGGCTTGAGCTTAGCAACGGTTCCTAGCTCAGTGGTGCAAACAGGGGTGAAATCTTTGGGGTGAGAAAATAGAATTACCCAGCTATCACCGATCCACTCATGAAAGTTAATCACACCCTCAGTAGAGTCTTGAGTAAAATCAGGTACGATATCGCCTAAACGCAGTGTCATAATTTTTTAGTTCAGTCTTTGTTGTTACAAATCTAAGATACAAGATTACCGAGAAAATCGCCAGTCTTATAGTGCGGTATTCCCATCGCTTTACTGTAGATTATCATAAAAAAAGTAGCGCAAAGCGCTACTTTTTTTAGTTGTTGACATTGTGCAAGCTTTCCAGCAAACTTAATATCTGCATACCAAACGCGGAACTGGCGGAATTGGTAGACGCGCATGTTTCAGGTACATGTGTTGAAAGACTTGGGGGTTCAAGTCCCCCGTTCCGCATCTACAAGAAGAGTAGCGGCGCATCGCGCCGCTACTCTTCTTTTGGTCGTAATTAGTTAAAGATAACCTTTGTCACTGGCACTTTGTCAGATTTAGGAAAAATCTCTTCGTGGTAATGCTGCATCGGAAAGCCCATGCTTTCTAACAAAGATTTTGTACTTTGCATAAAGCTTTCAGGTCCACAGACAAAGATGGTGCGATCGCGCCAATCGGGAGCAATCATTTCGAGCATTTCTGTGGTCAATCTGCCTCTTAGCCCTAGCCAAGATGATTGAATCGCAGGACGAGTGATCGTGATCGCTAATTGAAATTTAGGCGATCGCTCTGCCATCATTTCTAACTCATGTCGATAGATAATATCTTGCGGACTACGCGCACAATGGAAAAATATAACATCGCAATCTGCATGAGTGTCATCAAGCCATCGTGACATAGACATCATCGGCGCGATACCAATGCCAGCCGAGAGAAATAATAGCTTTTGTGAGGGATACTCAAAACAAGTAAATTTACCAAAGGCTCCACTAGCCTTGAGTTTACTGCCTACCACAAGATTGTAATGGAGCCAATTAGACACAAGCCCCTCAGATATAGCAGGTATAGTACAATCTACAGGATTGCCTGAAGCAGAACGTTTCACCGTGATTTCTAGGGAATGGGGACGGGATGGAGATGAAGCAATAGAATAGGAATGGAAGACTTCCACACCATTAATCTCTACTTCGAGGGTGAGAAACTGTCCTGGCTTATAGGTGAATAATTTCAGTGGATTACTAACAAAGCAGAAGGTCTTAACATCAGCAGTTTCATCAATAATTCTCGTACATTCTAAATTGAGTAAGCCTTTTGTCCAGCGATCGATTTGTGGAAGATTACTAAAGGCAAGCGGCATATATTGGCTAGAACTAGCTGGCTCCTTAACCTTTGCCGCAGGAATATTTGATAAATTCTCGTTAATTAATGGCTCAACACTAAGGGGATCATTTAAGTGAGAAATAGATGGCTCAGTAGGTTCTTCTTGATCGGAAGATTTTGGCGAGGGAACATGGATTTTAATCTCTTCAATCAGAATCGCAAAATCACCTAACTGAATCGTATCGTTCATCGAGAGTCGAAATGGGCGAAATGCTGTCAGCTTAAGATTATTAACTTGCGAACCATTAGTACTACCTAGGTCAGTGAAGTTATATTGATCATCTTCAAAGGAAATTCTGCCATGCTCACGGCTAATGGTAGCACTATCAAGAAATATATCGCATTTGGGAGCGCGACCAATCAGAAAACTGTTATTTTCCGCTTTTTCTGTTGATAGTTCCACAGGTCCTATCTCTTGTGGGATTTGTGTATTAAAAACCCTAAGCTTGATCATAGACATCCTGCAACTCCTGAAGTTTGTTTGCGTAAGTCCTGTAAATACTATATTTCTAATTTTCTGACTAAATTATAGTAATCCTACAGCAAAACTCGATCAAACCCGCCACAAGAAGGGTCGCAGGGCGAAGCCCCGCAACGGGTTTTATATTTTAATTTGTGGCGGGTTTGAAAACAAATTGCTGTAAATGGTTTACTGAAGCTCGCCCCTTTGGGGTGAGCTTCAGTAAACCCAAAAAACTACGAAGGATTTAGGACTGCTATAAGCTTTGCTTGAGCAATAAAATAGGCGGTGCTTTGCGCCGCCCATTTCAATGCTCTAAACTTTTACTGCTATTATGACTTATCTAGATTTAGGGTAAATATCGTGACACAACGTACAGCAAGACAATGGATTATTAATGGAGTTTTAATCGTAGTTACGCTCTCTTTTTTGGGGGTATCGATCGCGCCTCTGATCGGTGGTCTGTTTGCTCCACCGACCCAACAAGCTACGAATCCCAATCAAACCACCTCAGAACAGGATCGGATTAAAATCCAAATTGAGGGCTTTGAGGCTGTACTCAAAGGCGATCCTAAAAATCAAACCGCATTAATTGGCTTAGTTAATCTCCGCAACCAATTAGGAAAGACTAAGGAAACCATCGAGCCATTACAAACGCTTGCTGATACTTTCCCTGATACGCCTGAATATCGGATGACCTTAGCAAAAACTTATCTGGAACTCAAAGATCCTAAAAATGCGGCGGCGGAATATCGCAAAATTTTAACGACAAAACCAGGATATATCCCTGCATTGCAAAGCGTAGTCGGCATTGAACTAAGTGATAAGCGTCCTGAAGCGGCGATCGGGCTACTTCAAGATACGCTGAAGACTGCGGAAACTGCCAATAAAATCCAAGCAAATAGTGTAGATACGGGTTCAGTACGTTGGATTCTCGGTGAAGTTTATCGTCAACAAAATCGCCTTGATGATTCGATCGCTACCTATGATCAAATGATTAAGGAAACTCCCAAGGATTTTCGTCCCTACGTTGGTAAGGCGCAATTGAAGCAAGTCCAAGGTAAGGAAGATGAGGCGAAGAAACTCTTTGATAAAGGTTTGGAGTTAGCTCCTGCGGAGTTTAAGGATGAAGTCAAGCGTCTAGCTTCTCTGTCTCCTCAAAAACAACCCTTCACAAATTCAACGCAATCACCTGCGACACCCGAAACTAAAAAACCATAAAAAAAGCGGCGCATCGCGCCGCTTTTTTTATGTGATCGGCGCATCG
>DCSN01000116.1:13823-14127 GCA_002325645.1 Pseudanabaena sp. UBA1465 | reverse complement strand
ATGAGTGTCGGGTATGTCACTTCTCTGTGATGTTGATATGCCTGAGTTAAATGGCTATCAAGTCTTACAAGCATTACGTCAAGATCCAGATTTAGAAGATATTTCCTTTATTTTCTTAACAGCTTTATCAAGTATGGATAATCTGCGAAAAGGAATGAACCTTGGCGCTGATGATTATCTCACAAAACCTCTTCAAATAGATGCGTTATTAGCGGCGATCGCTACCCGTCTCCAGAAACAAGACCAACATACGCATCACCAAAATAAGAAGCTGGTTCCTCAAAGACAAATTTCGGAAAGACAA
>DCSN01000116.1:3425-13744 GCA_002325645.1 Pseudanabaena sp. UBA1465 | reverse complement strand
TTCGGAAAGACAAATTTCGGAAAAGATGCGACTAACCCCACGTCAGCATCGCGTTTTGCAATTAGTCATTCAGGGCAAGCCCATCCATGAACTGGCTAATAATCTTGCTGTCAGTCTGGATGCAGCCGAGCTTTTAGAAGATATTGCCACAAGGTTAAATCGTCGCCTCAGCTTAGATGCCCAACTAGATATTCGGGCAGATCCCCAAATAGATCCGCTAGATCTGCAACAAGCCCAAATACCCAAAGATCATGCTAAGCATGATCAAAAATTAACGCCGCGCCAACGGGAAATTTTGCGCCTAGTGGCAAATGGCATGACAACTAAAGAAATTGCAGAATCTCTATTTATTAGTGTTAAAACGGTGGAAACCCATCGCGGACAGTTAATGGAGCGCCTCAATATTCACGATCTGGCAGGGTTAATTCGGTATGCACTGCGATCGGGATTGATTGATTTAGATGATTAGTCCTGTAAAAGTACAGCGCGTTGCTCTTTCTTAAAAACTCAATAAATTTTAAAAAAGCTTGCTTCGCAAGCTTTTTTAAAATTTATTGGGAATAGATAGGCTAATCATCTAAATATAGTGGTTTGCCCTGATATTCAGAAACAAAAAACTTTGGTAAATTAATAGAAAAAGAAACCTAGAGAGGTAGAGAGCCATGAATATACGATTACCTCCAGAAAAACAGTTAGAACATGATATGTTTTGCCAATCAATCAAAAATATTGACCTAGAAACAATGCGAATTGTCCTTGTAAAGTTACATATGATGTATATGCAAGAGCAAACCTTAGTAAATGAAATAGTCAGTCATGATCTATTAAAAAGTGTTTAGAGTAGCGTGGGGGGATGTCCTCCCGCCCTTTTTTTATGTTATATCGCAAAATTTCAAGGGCGATTTGGGAGTAGCTAAAATTTATGAATATCTTTTGCAAAAAATATTTCTCTTTGGGCTGCTGTGCAGTTGCCTTAGCTCCATGCCCAGATATCGCCCGAGCCGATACTGTTTCTTCGGATACTGTCAATGGCACTTTGGGGACTTTGAACTCGATTACGTTTGTGTCCACGGCGGGGATTGGCTCACCGATTAATTTGACAGCAAATACAGCTTTGGCTTTGACGAGTGTGGGGAATGTGAATGTGCAGTCGAATACGATTGGCGGATTTAAGGTGGAGGTGGAGTCGGCGAATGCTGGCGCTTTGAAGCGGGTGGGTAGTACAGAGCTAATGGTTTATAGCTTAAATTACAACAATGCGGATCAGGGGCAGATCGCGACTAAGAAGGTGGTGGAGAATAGTGGTTTTGATAGCAATTGTGCGGATGAGTCGGGCTGCGATCGCAATGTCAAGATTTCGATTTCGCAGTCGCAGGTACAGAGCCGACCTGCGGGGCTATATTCGGATATGTTGACGTTTACTTTGACGAATCAATAGATCAAGATCAGGGTAAACCCTGATATACGCGCTGGGGGATTGGGGATATATTGAATACATCGAGGAACAAAGAAACACCCACAGACCAAACGGGGGAAAAGATCGAAGACGATCTTCCGATATTCCTAAGTGATTCTCAAAAGGATAGATAAAGTTATCCGTTCCCATTCAAGTTTTATTCTGAGTGATTCAGAAAGAGAGGATTAAGATTATGCTATCCACTACACTTCGTCGATTGGTTTCTATTTCTGGACGTACAATTCTCGCGATCGGTTTGACTTCGGCTACTGTGTTGGCTCTGGCTCCTTCTGCGAAGGCTGGAACTGGTACTGATACTGGTGAAGTATCAATCGAAAATCCACTAGTAAATACTGTCACTTACGCAGCATCAGGAAGTTCTACAATCGCACAGTTTGAAGGTGCAGGCGGTGCTGAAGTTGGTACTATCACTGTTGAAAATAACTCTGGCACTGCTTATACATTGAAGGCATCCTCTGTCGGTGGCGTGCTGACACATTCGGATACTACGACTACACTCGCCTATAAGATTAAAACTGTGGCAGGTACAGGTGCTGGAACATATGTGGGTATACTGGCAACCGTCCCTACATCTGCATCTCCTCTATTAATTTATACTGGAGTCGCGGCTGATTTAGGTTCTAAAACTATTAAGTTGTATGTAAAACCTGATCTGTCTTTCAGTACTGTTAGGGCTGGCGTTTACACTGATACCATCACTTACACCATTGCTAATGGACTCTAACTATGTGTTGTGTAACTGTTTAGACTAGTTAGCTTTGACTAGAAATGATAACAATTAAAGAAGAGTTTCAAAGAATGAGGCTCTTCTTTAATTTTTGCAGGACTATTCTTGGGCAACTATACTAGGTTCTAATTATGTTGCGACTAGCTATGCTTAAATACTTTCCCATTACTTGCCTATTCCTTGTTGCTTTACCCGCATTCTCTCAAGTTAATTCCATTACCTTTACTTCCACTACCATCTCGCCACCTGTTGACCTCATTCCTAATACCGCATTGCCCAACACCTTAATTGGCAAAGTGAATATCAAATCGGATAATGCCAATGGATTTATGGTTAATGCAAAATCAACAAATGGAGGAGCATTAAAGCGTAGTTCGGGTGAGTTGATAGATTACACAGTGAACTATAATGGAATAGAACAGGGGCAACTAACGACAACTGATAAGACAGTAGAAAATGTGAGTACCTTAATTACATCCTGCGCTAGTGAAACTGGTTGCGATAGAAATATTCAAATAGCGATTAGTCAATTTGCCATTTCCGCCAAACCCGCAGGAAGCTATGCCGATCAACTTACCTTTACACTTGTTGCGAAATAGCCCTCACCCCCCAGCCCCCTCTCCCATTAAGGGAGAGGGGGAGTGAGATTTAATTCTTTCTTGTTCTGTTTCCCTCTCCCCCCTTGGGAGAGTGGCTAGGGGTGAGGGTCTAGTACGATTAGAAACAGAGAAAAAACTATAATAGAGGGGTCATTATTATGAATATGCGATCGCTTGCCGCCATCTTGCCATTGATCATCGGTGCAAATCTAGTCTCCGCGCTTCCATCTTCTTCTCAAGTCGAAGCCACTTTCCAGTTTTCGCCCATGCTGGCAAAATTTGCCCCCTCTGGACAAAAAGCCAATCAATCCTTTGTGGTCAAAAATACAGGCAAAAAAGCGACAGCCATTCAAATCAGGATGGTGAAACGGGAAATGGATCTCGATGGCAAAGAAATTAATACCGATGCCGATGATGACTTCATTCTCTATCCACCGCAAATGCTGGTCAAGGCAGGCGAGAGCCAAACCGTGCGCGTCACTTGGGTGGGCGATGTTAGTCCAACCAAAGAGCTTTCCTATCGGATCATCGCTGAGCAACTGCCCATCGACTTAACAGAAATTACGCAAACCCAAGGTAATACAACAGTTTCTATCAAAGTTTTATTTCAATACATGGGATCGGTCTATGTTGTGCCGCCCAATGTTTCGCCCAATGTGACTTTAGAGAATGCCATTTGTCAAGTGGAAACTAGCAAAGATGGCAAAAAGGAAAATAAATTACAGCTAACCTTTGCTAATCAAGGCACAGCCCATGCCCTGCTCAGCAATCTCCGCCTCAGTCTCGCACCCATCGGCAAAGAAGCTAACCCTATTAAGTTGGAAGCAAAACAACTCACAGGTGTAAATGGCGAAAATATGTTAGCTGGTAGCAAACGCCGTTTCTCGTTGCCCTGTCCCGTCGGCTTACCCAATGAGAAGCTATCAGGAACCTTCGAGTACGATCGCAGCAATTAATGTCACCAGTTACCAGTAGGGGCGTAGCATTTGCGCCACAATTTTAAAACTCATCACAGGAACTCTGATCTGCAAATGCTACGCCCTCTCCGCTTTGAGCTTGCGTTGCGAGGTTTTGGGCAGAGCATTCCCAAAAGTAGATTATCTGCAAATTTTGTAGATCGTGGTGGGAATGCTCTGCCCCTACAGTTCTATCATGTATTGTTTTGTATTGTTGTCATTACATTTCCTAACTTCTATACTGCATAGGGCTTTTACGATCGCGCAGTATAGATTACCCAACATCATCATGCGCCGAGTGATCAAACATAGTTATCTATCCTTTGCTGTCTATCTTTCTAGCCTGTTAACAGCAGACTATGCGATCGCCCAAAATATTCCCACTAACAATAGCGATGATGAAACCTTTCAGCGTGTGTTTGGTCGTCCTCGCGCCAATACTGGCAAACAGTCTCTAATTGTTCCCCTCGTCATTGGCGATCGCGAACAAGCCACGATCCGCATTAGCTTTGTCCCTAGTCAGCCGCAACAAACTCGCCTTCAGTCAAAAGCTACCCTGCAAGCGCTCAAGCCGATTTTGCGCCCCGAAGTTCTCAATGCAATCGCAACTGCGATCGCCAATGCCGAAGACTTCTCGGTGGATATCTTACAAAAAAATGGCATAGAAGCAGTTTTTGATGAACGCCGCCTTGCGGTGTTTTTGCAAATCAGCCCTGCGGTGCGTGCGGTTAATGTGCTAGGCGATCGCTCGAATCTGCCGCCCGAAGCCAAGGAAGCAATTCCCGTTAGCCCCCTAAGTGGTTTTGTAAATATCTTTGCCAGCGATCGCTTTACATGGGCGAGTAAC
Organism: Pseudanabaena sp. UBA1465; assembly: GCA_002325645.1. Taxonomy (GTDB): domain Bacteria; phylum Cyanobacteriota; class Cyanobacteriia; order Pseudanabaenales; family Pseudanabaenaceae; genus Pseudanabaena. The sequence goes on along the minus strand of DCSN01000116.1, from coordinate 9,138 downwards.
CAAATACAGGGAATTCAGCGTCAACCTTTGTTTGTCGGTTTTGATGGGGCAATTAATTTCCAGAATTGGGTTTTGGAAGGAAACTGGTCATTTGCGGAAAAGGGACAACCTGAATTAACGCGAGGGGATATCAGGATTGTGCGCGATGATCCAGATAATGCGGTGCGCTATCTGGCGGGAGATTACAGCTTCCCAACTACGGGTTTTCAAAATGCGATCGCGGTGGGCGGGATTGCGGCGGCGCGAAACTTTTCCCTACAGCCCTACACGATCATCCGTCCCGTTAATAATTTTGAGTTTTTTTTAGAACGCCCCTCCAAGGTCGAAATCTTCGCTAATGGTCGGCTTTCCCAAACTTTAAATCTTCCCGCAGGGCAGCAGGATTTGCGTCAATTGTCCCTGACGACGGGTATTAATGATATTCAACTTTTAGTCACCGATGATCGCGGACAAGAACAAAGGATTAACTTCTCTTCGGCAGTTGCTTCAAATCTGCTGGCTCCTAATGTGCAGCAGTTTGCCTATAGTTTTGGATTTCCCTCAAAGACCCTGAATGGTGGACGGAACTATGACTGGTCAAAACCAATTCTGTCTTTGGCGCATCGTTGGGGCGTGAGTAATGTGTTGACCTTGGGCGGCTATGCTCAAGCTACTAGCCGTCAGCAACTATTGGGTATTGAAGGGATTTTTGCCACTGTTTTTGGTAACTTTGCGTGGGATGCCGCCATCAGTAGCGATCGAAATGTTGGTCAGGATTTAGCATGGCGATTGCGTTACGACTTTTTTAATGCACAGGATACCGATCGCTCCTTTGGTTTTAGCGTAGAGCAACGCGGCGCAAGATTTATTACCTTTGGCAATGAAGAAATACCGCGCAATAATACGGCTCTAGATTTATCGGCTTTCTATCGCCAAAAATTATTTGGGGATATAGGGGCAGGACTGAGCGCTCAGTATCGGTTTGGACGTGATACCGCCGATTCCTATCGAGTCGGGCTAGACTTATCAAAATCCTTTAGCAATGTATCTGTCAATCTATCTCTATCTCAAAGTCGTGATACTACTGGGATCAATGAGCAACGCGCCCTCATCAGTATGCAGCTAAATCTCGGTCAAAATTCGCAACCGATTCAAGCTAGTACCGAAATTCGCAATACCGATAGTCCCACGCAGCAAGTATCTTGGGGCTTTCGTCCTCCACAGGTGAGTGAGTCCCTCAGTGGTTCCTTTGGGGTGAGCCGTGGTCGCGGTGGCGATCGCCTCACGAGCAACTTCACCTACACAGGCGATCGCGCTATTTGGAACCTCGCCCCCGACATTTCCTTTACGCCCAATAGCACCCAAGCTAATACCCTCGTCAGTGCCAGAACCGCGATCGCCTTTGCCGATGGCAATATCGCTTTCTCCCGTCCCATTAGTGATAGCTTTGCGCTGGTTGTGCCTGAAAAAGCCTTAGCCTCGCAAATAGTCGGCGTAAACCCTGATGGACAAGGAACCTATCTCAGTCGCGCTGATAATTTTGGTGCAGCCGTGATTCCTAATCTATCTTCCTACAGTGTTTCCCGTCTTTTGCTCGAAGTTCCCGATGCGCCCACAGGCGTGGAAACTGGTAATCCTGTTTATTACACTTTACCCACCTATAAAAGTGGTACTGTGATTCGTGTTGGCACAGAAGCGACAGTCTATATAAGGGGGATTTTGACCGATGCCCAAGGAAAGGCGATCGCCCTGCAAGCAGGAGAAGTGCGATCGCTATCCGATCCACAATGGCAACCGATCACTTTATTTACCAATCGGGCTGGCAAGTTTGCGCTGACGGGGTTTAAGGTGGGGCGCTACGAATTAAAAATTGGTTCGCAAACCCTCCAGTTTGAAGTTCCTGAAGGAAAAGTCGGCTTGTACGATCTCGGCACATTAAAGCTGCCCGTCCTTGAAAAGAAGTGATTCATCAGCCCGTTGACGATCAATACTAGCCATTTGTTTTTCGATCTATTTGCAGCATCGGTTGACCCCAAAAGTATTCTCGCTATTTGCTCGTATTATACTTTAGGTAACTTTGGGAGACTCATCGGAAACTACGCTCTCAAAAATTACGTCCTAGCAATCTATGAAATCGCCACAACCGCCATCACAGCCACCGTCACAACCTAAAATTCCGAGACAGCCTAAGTCCAAGTTGATGACCCAGCTCAATCAACTGACACAGGTAGTTAATGGGGTCTTAAAAATTAATCCGAAAGAGCGGGTTCCTCAGCTAGAAGTACGCCGATCGCAAAAGGATAAGCCTGAAATTTATGACTTAGTGGGCGATCGCTACATATTAGGACGTAGTACAGGTAAATGCGATATTGTCGTGCAAACGCCACTGGTGAGCCAAGTTCACGCGCAATTAGTACGCGATCGCACTAAAAAGAAAGCCCAATTTATTCTCCAAGATCAAGACTCGACTAATGGCATTTATCGCGATAAGCAACGCCTCAAATCTGTGCCATTACGTCACAAAATGAAAATTACGCTGGGTCCACCAGAATTAGCCGAAGCCGCCACGATTCGCTATCTCGATCCGCCGCCTTGGTATATTCGCTCACTGCTATATACAGCCTATGGTATTGGCGCGATCGCGGGATTAATTGTCGTGGCGATCGGTTTAGAAGTTGGCAAGGTTCCCGATCTCAAGCCTTTACCTGTGACCCAACAAGGTCCCGTCGAAGTCTTGGCAGGTGATGGCATCAAGCGACTCGATCCCACCGATATAGCCAATCATACGGAATATGCTAACTTTGCGGAATTCGGCAAGTTTATTCCCGCCGCCGTAATTGCCTCCGAAGACACTTCTTTTTATTGGAATATTGGCGTTGATCCCTTCGGTGTGGCAAGGGCGCTCGTGACGAATGTGCGGAGTCGGGGTGAGCGCTTAGAAGGCGCTAGTACAATTACTCAGCAACTAGCCCGTAATCTTTTGGGTAAAACCTATGTGGGAACTGATGATTCCGCAGGACGAAAATGGCGTGAGGCGGCGGCGGCGATTAAGCTCAACTTTACCTACAACAAAGAAGAAATTCTGCGTCTTTATCTCAATCGCGCCTATACAGGAAATGGAGTTTACGGCTTTAAGGATGCAGCCAAACTATACTTTGGGAAGGAAGCCTCGGAACTAGATCTCTCGGAAGCGGCAACCCTCGTCGGGCTTTTGCCTTCTCCTGAAACGATTAATCCCTTTAAAAACAAAAATCTTGCCATCGAGTATCGCGATCGCATTATCAATCGGATGGCTGAGTTGGGCATGATCACCGATAAGGATGCAGATCGGGCAAGGCGAACCGCATTAATCCTCAATGAAGCTGCTAAAAGTAAACTCCAAGGCTCCGTTGCTCCCTATTACTACAGCTATGTTTTTGATGAATTAGAAGAAATTCTTGGTAAAAACTTTGCCAAGGAAGGTAATTTGATCGTCGAGACTAATCTCGATATTGCCATGCAAAAGGCCTCGGACGAAGCTTTGCGCGAAGCCGTAGCTCGCGATGGCGACAATTATGGATTTAGCCAAGGGGCGATCGTCACGCTCAATACTAGCGATGGCTCACTACTGGCGATGACAGGCGGGCTTGATTACAAAACTAGCCAATTTAACCGCGCCGCCCAAGCCCTGCGTCAACCAGGTTCAACCTTTAAGTTATTTAGCTACGCCGCCGCCGTTGATGGTGGTATTTCCCCTAGCAATACCTATTCCTGTAATGCCCTCTCAGGAATTATTGGCTGTCACAATGGCGGCAGTGGCAACATTGATATGTATCGTGGCTTTGCCCTATCAGAAAATGTGGTGGCGGTGCGAGTAGCTGAAGCCGCAGGTTTGGAGAATGTTATCAAAATGGCAAAGAACTTGGGAATTACCGCCAAACTGGATGCATCTAGCAATATGGTTTTAGGTGGTAATGAGGTCAGAATTCTGGAAATGGCGGGAGCCTATGCCACTATGGTTAATGAGGGCAAATATATTAAGCCCCACGCCATTAAACGGATTCTCGATAGCGCCGATTGTCAAAATCCCAAGGATCGCCAAACCTGCCGCGTTATTTTTGATGCTAGTACATTCATCAAGCCGCGTCAGGCGATCGATGCGGGTGTCGCCAGTGCGATGGTCGATATGATGCGTGGGGTGGTGCAGTATGGTACAGGGCGATCGGCGGCGATTCCCCAAGGTACTGCGATTGGTAAAACAGGTACTACCGATGATGGGCGAGATCTCTGGTTTATCGGCGCAGTGCCACGACGCAACCTCTTAGCTGCGGTCTGGTTGGGTAATGACGAGGGTGTGACTAGAGGCTCAAGTGCAGTTGCCGCAGGGGTTTGGGGCGATTATATGCGGCAAGCGGTGCGTTGATTTCGCAAACAGAAGGTAAAGTCTTCCATTTATAGGTATAAAAACTTTTGCGAAACTTTTGTCAAAAGCGCTTGACGACTGCCATAGGTGCTGTAGTATTGATTCCGAATTACTAATCAATCAATCAATTATAGGACTTACGCATTGGGTAGGTATGGCGCGGGCGAAGCCCGCGCCATACCTACCCAAAATCTAGTAAATTCGTTAGTCTTGCGTAAGTCCTAAGTTACTAATTAAAGCTATATAGGAGCTATTGCGATGAATAAAGGTGAACTAGTAGATGCGATCGCCGAAAAGGTAAATGTATCTAAGAAAAATATTGAAGTAATCGTTACTGCTGCCCTCGAATCAATTGTTGATGCAGTTGCTGACGGCGATCGCGTAACTTTAGTTGGCTTTGGTTCCTTTGAGCCACGCGATCGCCAAGAACGTGAAGGTCGCAACCCACGCACTGGCGAAAAAATGGTGATTGCCGCTACCCGCGTTCCTGCGTTTTCGGCTGGCAAGCAATTTAAAGAAAAAGTAGTTGAAGAATAGGTCAAGCTTCTCAAAAAAAGAAGAAGGTCGCACGATGTGCGATCTTCTTCTTTTTTGAAGGCAAGGGGAGATCGCGATATATTTACAAAATTATGGTTAATAAAATATCGATAAATTGACTATTTAGGTTATGATCGGTAACTGTCGCGAATTGTATTAAATTTTTAGACTTTTACCTCTACATCACCTGATAGAACCGCAATGGCTAAGAAAAGCATGATTGAGCGCGAGAAAAAACGCGCTAAGTTAGTTGAGAAGTACGCAGCTAAACTTGAAGCACTTAAAGAAAAGTTTGCCAGTCCTGAACTGACACAACAACAAAAGGTCGCGGTACATCGCGAAATCCAACAGATTCCCCGTAATGCTAACCCCACCCGTCACCGCAACCGTTGCTGGGCGACTGGTCGTCCTCGTGGCTATTACAAAGATTTTGGCTTGTGCCGTAACGTCTTGCGCGAGATGGCTCACCAAGGCTTGTTACCTGGTGTAGTTAAATCTAGCTGGTAATTAAAAAAAGAGGTAGCGCGAAGCGCTACCTCTTTTTTTTGATGATTTTTTTGATGATTTTATGCGATCGCCAGATCAACTTAGATATGCTAGTCTATTTCATCTGTTTGAGATCTGTTTGAGATCTGTTTGGGATCTGTTTGGGATCTATTTGAGATTTGCCGATATCGCGCATGGAATCTTTGCCTGAATCTTCAAAATCTGGAGGCGATCTTGTTAAGAGGGATCGGGAAGCATTAGGTGTCGAGTCCGAAGATCGACACACTGATCTACTGGCAAATGATCTAC
>DCSN01000116.1:0-3336 GCA_002325645.1 Pseudanabaena sp. UBA1465 | reverse complement strand
ACTGGCAAATGATTCACTGGCAATAGAATCTGCGTCAACGGCAAATGAACCAGTAAAAAACGTCGATCCCCGTGATCGCTTAAACTGGTCAGACTTGGGTATCGTCGTCAGCATTCCCATTTTAGGATGGCTCATCGCGACGGGGGCGCTTTATCTATTTAATCCGTTATCTATTAGCTGGTTAGCCTCTTCTGAAGCTCCTGCGTTTTACCCTAACACCCTCTGGAATCTTCCTAAAAGTATTAAGCAAATTCAAGAAGAATTAGGGCGTAGTCAGCTTAAGCTGGGCGAAAATTACAACCTGCAAACAGGGGAAACCATCTACACAGTTCTGGAAACAGACAACCAAAATATTCGTGAAATTCGTCTCTATCAGACAATCCGAGATGGCGGCACTGAAAAATTATTGTTGGTGAGTACCACCACGATCGCAGGGATTGATGAATACTTTGTGCGATCGCCCCTGTTCAAATATGCCACCTACGCCATTCCTGAACGCTTGCAACCAAGCCGCAACCGTTTACCACTTAAGAAATTAGCATTAATCGATAATCCACCGCCGCAAATTGGCGATCAAATTGGTAATCAAAAAAGTGGGATTTGGTTTACTGCTTCAGGGAATGTGGATGGCATCGCCTATGGTCGCATTTATTATTTTGGAACCATCGATAAGCGATCGCGGCTGATGGAGTTAGATATTTGGACAAGCGCTGCGGGTGAGCTTCCCAAATGGCGCAATATCTTGTCTGCCAATCCAAATTCTCGACAATTAGTAATCAATCAAACTCAGGGATTTGAGCCGATGTTTGTGGTCTTTCAACCTGAAGAAGCGATCGCTAGTTCCATTAATCGCATTCAACTACGGCAGATCAATTTGAATGAAGCTAAAAACCAACCCAAGGCTTACCAAGATGCTCTGGTGATGGCGAGTGTCGGTTTATGGTCGCCCGCCTTGGGTAAATTTAATCTGATGGTGGATGAGTTGCGATCGCAAAAGAAAACCTTATCCCCATTTTTGCAAGAACAGTATGACCTGATTGCTCTCCACGCCAAAATCACCTCCGAGCGAGCCGATAATCCTAATGTAAATCTTGGCGAAAAAGCGCTGATCAATATCATTGATGGACGTTGGACAGAAGCCCTCGCGATCGCCAATGATCCTAGTTACAAAGGCGATAAGATTGCGGAAATGTTAGAGAAATATCATCCTCACATTTGGTCAAGAGTGATCACGATGTTGACCTTTACGGGAGCGACGGAAATCAAGCTATGGGGCGGCTTAGTGGTGTTACAACGCAATGGTTTGCGCCGTGCGGAAAACTGGCTGAGGGAACAGAAAGTCGATGGGAAAGATTTCAATCAATTACTACAGCGCCTCGACCTTGCGCCGATATTACTCAAACCCCAGCAATTATTAGGTAGTGTTACTTACCTTGGCAAAGGAAATGCTGGCTCAGAATGGTTCTTGCCACCACCAAAACTAGAATCTGGTCAAGCTTGGTATGAAGTGCGAATTGATTTGATTAAAGATGGTGATAAGTGGCGCAATGAGCCATTCCCAGAACTAAGCGATCGCGCTTCTATTTTGCTATGGCGAATTTTAGGGCTTTCGATTAATAGCAATCTTGGTGTCGTGATCTATGATGCCTATGGCAAATCGCAAACCTCGACTCTAAATGCTCAATCCCTCTGGGTGGGTGATGATGGTCGTTTAAAAATTCTGGCTTCAGGAGAAGCGGGACTTGCTGCATTGCTCAATAAAAGTATTATTCCGCCCTTAGTAACTAGTGGTGGTAGTTTTGCGCCGCCAAAGGGAACTCCCGTTGATTGGCAAAGACTCACTCCCAAAACCATTGAACGGATAATTCGGGCTATGTATGCGGAGTTGCAGCGCAATGGTCAAGTCTCGATGAGTATTGAGGAATTTAGTATATTGGTGCAGCAGCAATGGACGCTTTCGGAGGTAAATCTGGATGGGGTCGGCAAGTCTGAATATTTATTACTGCTCGATCGCGAACAGGTGGATTTAGGTAATAGACATTATCCATTGGCGATCGCTTTTTCTACGGATGGCTCTTTATTATTTAGCGATATGAATGGCGGCAGATTGTGGATGGATGTCTTGCCCAGCAGCACTGAAGGACAAATTCTCACGCTGCGGAGTGGGCGTTATGAAGTATGGGATTTTCGCTAGTTTCACAACTGGCTTCACAACTGGGACGCGCTACTAGATTTTCGTAGGGTTCGATCGCAAAGGGATGATCAGGATTGGTTAACAAGTGGCGATCGCACAGATCAAAAAGCTCCTGCTTTGACTGGACTAGTCGCATCCCCGCCAAAAATTTTCCCTCGGCATCGATCCCCGTACCAATAAAATTTAGAAATTTCTTCAAACTATTGACATGGGACTTTTCTCTGAAATTGTCCTGACTCGTAATCGCGAATAGATGCTGAATATAATCATGCACATCGGCAAGGGTGATCACTTTTACGGGTTGACCTGCAAAGCGATCGCGGATTTGTTGAAAAATCCAAGGATTCCGAATCGCCGATCGCCCGATCATCACGCCTGCGGCTCCTGTCTCTTGCAAAACGGCTTCGGCTTTGAGGTAGGAGGTAATATTGCCATTCGCCAACACAGGACAATTTACAGTTTGCACAGCTTGACGGATCAAGTCATAATGCACTGCGCCACGATATAGCTCTTTGACGGTGCGACCATGCAAACTGAGCAGATCGATTTGATATTGATTAATTAATTCCAGCAATTTCTCAAAGTTAGCGATCGAGTCAAAACCGACACGCATTTTCACGGTGAAGAGTCCCGAAATTTGCGATCGCAAAGCCTCAAAAATACGCTCAATCGTCTCCAATTCGCGCAACAGTCCACCACCGACATTTTTACGATACACACGCGGCGCAGGACAGCCCAAATTCAGATCTATGCCTGCGATCGGATATTTCGTAAGTTGCTGAGCAATCCGCAACATATCAGGAATACCTTCGCCAATTAGCTGAGCAAATACAGGTCTACCCGTCGTATTACAGGTAATTGATTTGAGAATATTTTTATCTAAATTAGAATTAGCATAAACTCGAAAATATTCGGTCACATAATAATCAGGGCAGCCATATTCGCTGAGCATCTGCATAAAGGCAAGATCGGTGATGTCTTGCATCGGTGCTAATGCTGTCAGTGGTTGTCCTTGAATGATTTGTGGTGGTAACGGTTGAGAAGACACAGTTTTTATGTGGTTGCGATCGCCATAGGTCTACAGTAGCTAAATTACAACCTGTTTAGGCTTTGTGGATTCCAGATAAATTTTGAAAAATCTT
>DCSN01000041.1:7861-9929 GCA_002325645.1 Pseudanabaena sp. UBA1465 | reverse complement strand
CGAAGTAAGCAAGGAGATGTAGCGCTTATCGCCGTGGACAAAACCTGTATGCTAAGAATACCGAAGGATTGCAACGAGCAGTCACGGTGCAACGCTTAGTTCACAACTGGGTAAGACCTCATGTGGGCTTAGGAAAGAACAAGACTCCATCTATGGCGATCGGACTATATCGCCGACCGATTTCTATGCTGGAGTTGGTATCACTGCGCGGGTTTCATTCCCTCACGATTTAACTGACCAGTGCCAGCTATAACTATTAAAGCGTTTAATGCCCATGTAAAAAAAGAATCGATTAAAAAACTTTTCTGGAAACCTACGGAGGGCTTTCCTACTGTAGAAGCATAGAATTGTTAAATTCGTTCATGACTTCATGTAAAAATCATTAGCAAATTTAACAATTTTCTGGACAAGTACGAACAAAGCAAATACAATGTATCCGCAAATTAAGGTACGTTCGCACCGCTTGGAGGTCATTATTCCTGAACCGCTAACCCTGACTGTGAGTTTACGAGGCAGCCGCGAAGTCAAGGACACCTATCAATTGATCCGCCTCACAGGTCTTCTGGACGCTTTCTCCGAGCCAGCCTTTAAAAAGGTCATTGGCAAATGCGTCGAGGATGGACCTGTTAATGTGATTCTCGATCTGTCAACTATTGATTTTATCGATAGCTCTGGACTTGGGGTTCTGGTGCAAATGGCTAAAAAAACTCAAGGTTTAAGCGGCACTCTCCAGATCATTACCAACCCTAGAGTTACCCAAACAGTTAAATTGGTGCGACTAGACCAATTCCTGTCACTTCAGGTATCAATTGATGAAGCCCTAGCAAAGCTTGACCAAGCGAAGAAGAGTTAGGTAAAGTCAATCCAACGACTAGATCATAGAATAGTCATTCAAAATAGAAGCTGGTTAACTGATTCTAAGATGTCAGCCTAAGTTGACAAAAATCTCATAGCCAATTCTTTCTAGATATTTAGAAAAACTAAGCGGGGTAAAATTTCTAGATTGTCTGTTTACGATTGATTGCCATTAGCAATCAATCGATATTAGTCGCGATATTGTCAAAATTAGTCTCAACCGACTTATGATGTAAACAGGACAAAATTTACTGATATGCAATGGGCAGGTCTGACCTGCCCATTCATGTCTAAAATAAATGTAAATGTCAAGCGTCTAAACATTTTGTCTCAACAAAACTTAAGTAAAGTCCTCCTATTCTGTAATGGCATTATTCTGTAATGTCTCTTAGCCCAATAATTGAAAATATTGCTGAGATTCCCGTCTCTGCTCTGGCTTACATCGGAGATGCTGTTTATGAGATGCAAATGCGGTTGCATTATTTACTGCCGCCACGCACAGCCAAGCAGTATCACCAACTTGTAGTCAGCCAAGTCAGAGCAGAACAACAAGCAAAACTTCTTGAAAAACTCGATCTCACAGATTTTGAATCCGATCTAGTAAGACGCGGACGCAACGCGGCGGGATCTGCTCCCCGAAAAGTCGATCCGAACATTTATCAAAGAGCTACAGGATTTGAGGTACTGATTGGTTATCTTTACTTAACTGATCGCGATCGCCTCGACCAAATTTTCACCCAGCTACTTAGCCACATCGATCCCCCATCGCCATGACATCGCAACCCAAACTGAAATCCAAGAAAAATCGCTCCGACAGAGACACAGACAGAAATTTTGAGAGTCGCCCTGAAAAGTCTTTCGATAAATATTCAGACAAACGTACTGATAGCCGCGTTGGTAAGTATTCCGACAAATATGCGGACAAGCGCTCAGATAAACGTCCAGAGAGAGCGTCTGACAAATCCTTTGACAAACCCTACAAAGCAACCGAGAGAGGCTACGAAAAGCGCTCTGATAGTCGGCCTGATTTTAAATATTCAGGAAAATCTGACAAATATTCTGACAAGTCCTCAGATCGTCGTCCTGAAAAGAGTTTTGAAAGACGTGCTGATTCTGCTGCTGAACCCAGATTCGATCGCAAGTTTGACAAACCGATCGCCAAGAGGATTGGCGATAAGTTCGCTGACAAGAAATTCGGCGATCGCAAGTTTGG
>DCSN01000041.1:0-7827 GCA_002325645.1 Pseudanabaena sp. UBA1465 | reverse complement strand
GGCGACAAAAAATTCGGCGATAAAAAATTTGGTGACAAAAAATTTGGCGAGCGCACGTTTGATCGTGATCGTCCTGAACGCTCTGAACGCTCTGAACGCTCTGAACGCTCTGAACGTAGTGATCGCAATTTTGGCGATCGCAATTTTGATCGCGATCGTTCGTCAGTTCCTAACTTTGAACGGCGATCGCTCCCACCTGTTGCCCGCAACTTTGATCCCGATGGCGAATTAAGTATCGTCGCACCCACCCAAGCTGTTGAAAACCCCGATATTGTCTATGGTCGTCATGCTGTTGAGGCTGTCCTCAATAGCGATCGCAGCATTAACCGTATTTGGGTAACAGCAAAACTCCGCTACTCCTCTGACTTCTTGCCGCTAATCGATGAAGCCAAAGCAGGCGGAGCCGTAATTGATGAAGTCGATAATACTCGCCTCGATCGCATCACTGAAAATGGCAGACACCAAGGCATCGCTGTCCAAGTTTCCGCCTATGAATATGCAGACCTTGATGAATTGATTGTCAAAGCCAAAGAGAAATCTACCAATCCTGTGATTGTGATTGCTGATGGAATTACTGATCCCCATAATCTAGGGGCAATTATTCGGAGTGCGGCAGCCCTCGGAGCGCAAGCCCTAGTGATTCCCCAGCGTCGTGCAGCAGGAATTACCGCCACCGTCGCCAAGGTTGCCGCAGGTACATTGGAAATTCTTCCTGTGGCACGGGTGGTCAATCTTAACCGAGCTCTTGAGAAAATCAAGGAAGCTGGTTTCTGGGTTTATGGAACTATAGCAAGTTCAGGTGAAGCCATTCACAAAGCCAAATTCACTGGCGCGATCGCCCTCGTGATTGGTGCGGAAGGAGAAGGTTTAAGCCTCTCCATTCAGAAAAATTGTGACTTCCTCGTATCTATACCTTTAGATGGAAAAGTGGAAAGCTTAAACGCATCAGTAGCGACAGGAATGGCTCTGTATGAGATTTTTAGACAACGTTGGGTCAATACGTTAAACCTGAACAATTTGTCTTGAAGCCATCTTTTAAGTTATATAAAGATATAGGTAAAATGATTTCAATTTAAGGCTTCATCATTAACCTAAACCATTCACTTTAGCTATGTAAAATCATGGGTGGTAACTTGTTTAAGAACATTTTTACATCAATTCTCGAAATGTTTGGTCTGGCTGTATGGATCGAAATTGTCACCGATTCACCACGTTGCACCTACTACTTTGGTCCTTTTACGAGTCAACCAGAGGCTGAAGCTGCAAAAATTGGTTACATCGAAGATTTAGAAGCGGAAGGTTCTAAAGGTCTATTGGTAACAGTTAAACGCTGCAAACCAGAAAATCTGACTATTTATGATGACTCACTGGATTTTAAGTTTGACCGCTTTCTTGCATTTAGCGGTCAGACTCTATAATCACTAACCAGATGAACTAAATCAGGGGCTTTAGCCCCTAGTTTTTTATGAGATAAATGCATCAAGAGGCTGTCTTGATTAACCTCACCTCTGCATATCAGCGATCGCTGGATGTCAGTTTAGTCATTTCAAATACTAACAATTGTAAATAATTTGATAGAGTGCGTCCCGAAGGGGCGCACTCTATCAAATTATTAAAATCATCAAACACGTTTAGTTTTAGTAGGCATTATGTTATTTGGACTTGGCAAAAAATCAACCCTTCCAACGGCGACGGATGCTCTCACGGGTAGACCGACAGCTATTCCCACCGCATCACACCATTTTGTAAATGGGAATGCGCTAAAACCTCCTTTTCCTGAGGGTATGGAAGTATCTGTGTTTGGGCTAGGCTGTTTTTGGGGGGCAGAGCGTCGATTCTGGCAACAAAAGGGGATCTATGTGACGGCTGTTGGCTATGCCGCAGGCTTGACTCCTAACCCAACCTACGAGGAAGTTTGTTCGGGCATGACAGGTCACAATGAAGTCGTGCTAGTAGTGTTCGATCCCAAAGTAATTAGCTATGTAGATTTGCTCAAAGTCTTTTGGGAATCCCATAATCCTACTCAAGGAATGCGTCAGGGTAACGATCATGGCACTCAATATCGTTCAGGTATTTATGTTTACAACGATGTCCAACGCAAGTTAGCGGAAGATTCGCGAGAAGTTTATCAAGATGCCCTGAAAGCTTCGGGGATCAAGCAAGGGATTACGACGGAAATTCGGGATGTGGGCGAGTTTTATTATGCTGAGGGCTACCATCAGCAATATCTTGCTAAGAACCCCAATGGCTATTGTGGGTTAGGTGGCACTAACGTTTGTTATCCTGCTGCCACAGTTGCCTAAATTTACCAAAGAGTTGGCGATGCGAACTCTTTGGGGTAACGTCATAATGAGTTGCGGCGCTTCGCGCTGCAACCGATTTTTATTGATTTATTGCTTGGATTACCATTGTGGCGAGTTTACTGGCTGCGCCTGTTTGTCCACATACTTGCTTGAGCCGATCGCGCATTTTCTCTAGTTCCTCTGGGCGATCGAGATAAAACAAAACTTGATCGGCAATTTGCGTCGGTGTAAGTTTCCCTAAAAATTCTGGCACGATCGCTTTGCCTGCCCATATATTCGGCCAAGACAATAGTTGTCCTTTTTTAGCAATTTGCGAAATAAGAATGAAATTAATTAACCGAGACAGGGTTTTACCTAACAATGGTGCGGCCGCCAATAAGCCCAAAAGTCCATCCCAACCAATCTTAATATCAGCAAAGTTGGTGGGTAATAGCACCAGCATCGGTTGATGCAGGGAGGCAAGCTCGGCCGTGTTTGCGCCAACGGTAGTAAGACAGAGTTGACTACTGGTGATGACTTCATGGGCGGGGAAATCATGGTAAATCTTGATCAGAGTTCCCCTAGGCGTTAATAAGCTGCCATCCACCAAAATTGCGGTGGAGCCTTCGCTATCTGCGGTCGGAAAACAGGCTTGAGCATATTGGGCAAGAATTTCAGGGGTAGTCGTTGGGGCAAGCGGAATTACAAACTCAATATCAGGGCGCTGTTGCTTGATAATATCGGCGATCGCCACCATTAAAGGCATACCAATTTGTAATTTGACACCCTTTGACCCTGGCATCAAGCAAATTTGTGGCTTCGCGATCAATTCAGCACGCGGCTGTGCCTCAAGGCGATCGACCATCAAGTCGCCAATCACAGTTGCTTTGTACTGATATGTCGCGGGAATTTTAGCGAGAATCGCCTCATTACGCACCGCAAATAGATCAGCCCATTGATACCACCGTGCCTCCCATTCTGCATAAATCAAGATTTTGTAACCCAATCGCTTGGCGATCGCCACTGCAAAAAACTGATCCCCACCCAAGAAAACCACTATTCCTTGCTTTGACCATGACCAATCAGGAGTTTTACCCCACAGCAGAAAGTCAAAAAACTGTTCCTGTGGTAACACCCGATCAACCTTGGGAAAACCTTTTGCTGTTCGTGCTTCCTGACCACTGGCATTCTGGCAAGGGGCAAGGGCAATGGAAATCCGAGTTTTAGGCTTAGGAATAACCTCAGGTATTTTCTCAGGTATTTTCTCAGATATCTTCCAACTCTTTTCTAAAGCCTTGAGAAAAGGATATACCCATGTCATCAACTCCCCAGGTCCATTCGATAGAATCAGGATATCTGTAGCAATACTAGTAATATCGTTGGGTTGAGGAGTGGAAGTCATAAATGATTACTTCTGAAATTATTATAAAATACTTAGGACTTACGCAAGACTAACGAATTTACTAGATTTTAGGTAGATGTAGCGCGTGCTTCGCACGCGCCACATCTACCCGATGCGTAAGTCCTAATACTATAAAAAATAATGGTTATACATAGCCCTATCTCTACTCTATGGGTTTATACCAATTCACGAAAGTGTGACAACACTTTTATGAATTAAAAACCAAACCCAGTAAGTGTTTTCAAAACTAAAAATGGCTACGCCATTTTTAGTTTTGGTATTATCCCAAGAAAGTGAAAGGACGGGATCGAATTCACGATAAAATTATGCACTCATAATCAAGTTAAATTAAAAGCTAGTTATTGAGCTTTTACCCAAATTTTTATAAGCGTCACGCATGTGGATTTAATTAGTTTATTTGATACACCAAAACCCGTAATTGGGGTCATCCATCTTTTACCATTGCCGACTTCGCCACGTTGGGGGAGTAGCCTGAAAGAGGTGATTAATCGCGCCGAGCAAGAAGCGACTGCCCTTGCCGCAGGCGGAGTGCAAGGAATTATCGTCGAGAATTTTTTTGACGCTCCCTTTACTAAGGATCGTGTTGATCCTGCGGTGGTGAGTGCCATGAGCCTGATTGTGCATCGCGTCAAACAGATGGTCGGCATCCCCGTGGGCATTAATGTCTTGCGGAATGATGGTCATAGTGCGATGGCGATCGCCTCCTGTGTGGGCGCTCAGTTCATTCGGGTCAATGTCCTGATGGGTGTCATGGCAACAGATCAGGGCATAATCGAAGGTGATGCTTACAAGCTCTTGCGGTATCGCCGTGAACTTGGTACGGATGTAAAAATCTTTGCTGATGTTCTGGTCAAGCATGCCCAACCCATTTCCGTTGCCCAAATTTCTGCCGCCGTTCACGATACGATTCATCGCGGGCTTGCCGATGCGGTGATCCTATCAGGATGGGCGACGGGGCATCCACCGACCATCGAAGACCTTAAGGAGGCAAAGCTTGCCTGTGGTGACACACCTCTCTTTGTTGGCTCTGGGGCAACATGGGAAAATGTACCGCAGTTGATGCAATATGCTGACGGAGTGATTGTTTCTAGCTCACTCAAGCGTAATGGTCAAATTCAACAGGCGATCGATCCGATTAGGGTCAGCCGCTTTGTCGATGCCGTCCGTCTAGATATTGCCAATCAAAAAAAGCATCTGGCTAACGAGCAAATATTGCGATCGCCCACCATATCCATTGGGTAAAATCTTATAATCAAAAATTACGGCGCTAGGCGCTGTAATTTTGCATGGAGCTATTAGCAGGTAGGTACACATTGTCTGGAACAGCTACGCGAAAACGATCTGAGCCATGGTTGCATCGGTGGTCGCGCCCTGCGATCTCGGCAATATCACTATTTGGCTTTTCTCTCACAACTTATTTAACGGTTACTCACTTTTTAGGAGAAAAAGTCGCCCTTTGTTCCGTCGAGGGGGTTGGCTGCGATCTCGTCCTAACTAGTTCCTATGCCAAAGTTTTTGGTATTCCCCTCACAATTTTTGGGGCCTTAGCCTATCTCACCTTGGGACTACTCGCAGGAATAC
Organism: Pseudanabaena sp. UBA1465; assembly: GCA_002325645.1. Lineage (GTDB taxonomy): Bacteria > Cyanobacteriota > Cyanobacteriia > Pseudanabaenales > Pseudanabaenaceae > Pseudanabaena. Next base: position 2,541 of record DCSN01000041.1, on the reverse strand, counting down.
CCTTAGTACTCAAACGCGAATCTCCTAAAGAGCAGGCTCAAGTCAAGGAAGTTTCCGCCTTTTTGATGTTTATGGTGTCTTCGGCAACCTTAGTGTTTAGTGGATACTTGATGTATCTCCTTGCCTCAGGTCAGGTTGACAGTATTAACGGTCAACCTCAATTTTGTCTTTACTGTATAACCTCCGCCACAAATATGGCTTTGATTTGGCTATTAACAGTATTTGGCAACTCTTGGAAAGATGTGGGGCAACTATTCTTTACAGGGGCGATCGTGGCGATCATCACGCTGACGGGAACTGTGGGGGTTTATGCCAGCCAAAGCAAAATTGCTGTCCAAAGCAATTCTTTTGCAGGCAAACTGGCTCAACACCTGAATGTCACTAATGCCAAGATGTATGGCGCATATTGGTGTTCTCACTGTCTCGACCAAAAGAAAAGATTTGGCGAGGCTCAAAAATTAGTTCCCTATGTTGAATGTGATCCCAAGGGTGAAAAACCACAAACCCAACTATGTATCGACAAAGATATTAAGGGTTATCCCACTTGGGAAATTAATGGCAAGCTACTTTCAGGAACGCGAAGTCTAGATGAGTTAGCCACTGCATCAGGTTATACAGGCGATCGTAAGTAACTTTTAAACCTAAACCAATAAAGGCGGCGCTTCGCGCCGCCTTTATTGGTTTGAGTTATAAACGTTTTCCTTCGGTGATCAATGCACAGAAACGATCAAAGGGTAACGGGCGGCTATAAAAATAACCTTGGATACTGTCACATCCTAAGTCTTGGAGGACCTTAAGCTCTCCCTCTGTTTCCACGCCCTCGGCAACGGTTTTAAAATTGAGACTCTTTGCCATCGTAATGATAGCTTTTGTGATCGCCCGATTCTGACTATCAGTATCAATGTGTTGAACAAAACAGCGATCGATTTTCAGAGTGTCTAACGGAAACTTTTTGATATAACTCAAGGATGAAAATCCCGTACCAAAATCATCAATCGAGAGCTTGACACCGATCGCTTTTAATTCCATCAACTTTGATAAACTCGCCTCAATGTTATGGACAACTGTAGTTTCAGTTATTTCTAGTTCTAAGTATTGCGGCTCTAAGTCCGTTTCCTCTAAAACATCTAAGATCCGTTTATTGAGATCTTGCTGCTGAAACTGCCTTCCTGAAATATTTACAGACACTTTTAAAGGAAGAAGGGTTGATTGTTGAATATTTATTTCAGCATTTTGAGAAATAATTTGGGAAAGTAGTTTTTGCGCCGACTTAATCTGGGTACAGGCCGTTTTGAGAACCCATTCACCAATTTCAATTATGGAGCCATTACTCTCAGCAATGGGAATAAATTTAAGGGGTGAAATAATGCCTTGAGAAGGATGATTCCATCGAATCAGAGACTCTGATCCAAACATTTGCCCTGTGGCTATATCGACCTGTGGCTGATAGTAAAGCTCAAATTCTTGATTGCCTAAGGCGTGATGCAAATCTGTTTGCAACTCTAGACTTAGAGGTAATTTGATCTGGATTTCATCAAAAAATTGATAGCAATTACCACCACGACGTTTTGCTTCTTGAAGAGCCAAATTTGCTCGCTGCATAATACTATTAGCATCATTGGAACAAAGAGAAATCCCAATACTAGCAGTAATATAAACCTCAGTTACGCCAACGACAAAAGGAGTACTAAAGGAATTTAATAATGATTTGGCAACATTATCTGCTTCTGCCTTGGGATTGGTCGTGGATAAAATAATCGCAAATTCATCGCCACTCAGACGGCAAATTGTATCGTCATCTTGCACTATATCAATTAGTCTTTCCGAAATTGCTTGGAGCAGCCGATCGCCAAATTCTTCTCCTTGGGAATCATTGATCATGCCAAAGCGATCGATGTCAATTAATAAAATGGGGATCGGCAATGATGGATCGGTTTCAGAAATAACTTTATCTAGACGCTCTCGCAAAGCTAACCGATTAGGCAGTTGAGTTAATGTATCAAAATACAACAAACGCTCTAATTGTTCCTGAGCCAGATTTTGAGCTACCCCTTGATAATGTTGACCAATTTTTTCTTTTTTACTAAGTTGGGCCGCGATCGCCCCCAATAGTTCTTCACGATCTAAAGGCTTCGTGAGGTAATCATCGGCTCCCTGTAACATACCTTGACGTAAATCTTGACGATCAGCGAAGGAAGTCAAAAAGATGAAGGGAATAATGGTTAAATTCGGGTCTTGACGAACCTCTGACAGGACATCATAACCATTCATTTCAACCATTTGAACATCAGATAAGATTAAATCTGGTTTTTCCCGTCTAGCAAGATTTAGTCCCTCCCGCCCATTTGATGCCGAAATTACTCGATATTTTGATAGCTCAAGAATGTCACAAATATTTTCTCGAATATCATCATCATCTTCGATAACTAGTAAGGCGTACATTGAGTGTAACCTCTACAATATTCCATTAATTTTACTCAAATACTTAGCCAGTAAAGCACAAAGTACTTTATTAAAACCCAGATAAATCCTTAAAAAGCT
>DCSN01000077.1 GCA_002325645.1 Pseudanabaena sp. UBA1465 | reverse complement strand
CCGCCACAAGAAGGGTCGCAGGGCGAAGCCCCGCAACGGGTTTTATATTTTAATTTGTGGCGGGTTTGAAAACAAATTGCTGTAGGACATAAAAAACAAGAAAATGAGTGGCGGCGCGAAGCGCCGCCACTCATTTTCTTGTTTTTTTAATTATGCCAAGCTATTTAGACAGTTTGACTAGCATGGTAAGAACTTCTCACCAATGCGCCCGATCGCACATGGGCAAAACCAATTTGCTTAGCGATCGCCCCTAATTCGTCAAACTCTTCGGGAGTCCAATATTTCTGCACGGGTAAATGCTCCAATGAAGGACGCAAATATTGACCAATGGTGAGCGAACTGCAACCGATCATCGACAAATCTTGCATCGTCTCAGTTAATTCCTCCACAGTTTCGCCATGCCCCACCATTAACCCTGACTTGGTAATAATACGCGGATCGATCTCTTTAACTATTTGTAAAACAGACAGCGATCGCTCATATTTTGCACCCCGTCGCACCTTACCCTGCAAGCGCCGCACTGTTTCAATGTTGTGGTTATAGCAGACAGGCTCCGCCGCAACTACGGTTTCAATGCAATGGCGATCGCCGCGAAAATCTGGAGTTAACACTTCGATTTTTACCTTTGGTCGCGATCGGCGAATTGCCTGCATCGTCTCCACAAAACAACTAGCCCCCTGATCCGCCAAATCATCCCGCGCCACCGAAGTCAGCACCACATAATCTAAACCCAATAACTCCACCGCCTCAGCTACCTTTTGCGCCTCCTCAGGATCAAGGGGCATGGGGCGATGTCCCTTATCAACTTGGCAAAAACCACAGGCACGAGTACAGGTCGGACCCATCAACAAAAAAGTAGCCGTTTTTTGGGAATAACACTCCGCCCGATTGGGGCAGCGCCCCTCTTCACAAATAGTATGAATCCCTCGTTGCTTAATGATTTTCTGAACTTCAGAAATCTCATTAGCATTACCAACTTTTGGGCGCAACCAACTGGGCAAACGTAACTCTTCTTTCGCGGGCATAGGGTTTAAGGTTTACGAAACGAGGATTTAATCAAGAAGAAATTTTTAGTAGCGAGGCAAAGCCGCACTACTAAAAATTTCTTCTCTATCTTACTGTGCGTCTCTAATTGTAAATTTGCTAGAAAAAGTCAGATAAAACCAGATAAAACCCTTTACAGATGCAACTCTATTGACTAGCATATTGCACTGACACATCTTACCGTCAGTCCATCATGAGGACTACTAGAGAATTTTGGAGGGATCTTGTTCGATCTATTAACCAATATTCTAATTTGGATTATTGCAATCCCAATTTTTATTATCCTGTTTAGAGCTATTCCCAAAGACTGGTTTCGCATCTTTGGTTTAGTTCTATTTACGGCATTAATTGTTATTATTTTTGCCAGTTTTAGATTTGTTGAAGAGCCAGTCCCCAAAATTGTTATTGACTTTCTGTCTTTTCCATTTACTTTAACTGGAATTATCATACTTTTACTTTTTTTCAATTTTTGGCTCAGATTAAAAGATATCAAGATTAAAAGTGGCGAAAAAGTTGATAATAAAGGCGCTGAGAGTAAGGTGGCAATCGTCACTAGAGAAATATTAATAGTTTTAATTTTGTTTGCGATCGCTACAAATAACGCCACATCAGATCTATTCAATTGCTACTTAGAACAACAATCAGTCAATGCCAGCGAGCAATCTTTACGCCGCCCAGTGCTTAATCTGTCAGAGCAAGATCGGGTTAATTTTGAAAGAGAGATTTTTGATATTATCGTCGTACTAGCTGATAATCCTCCCTATGTTCCCAGACTCCAAGAAGCTTTAAAAAGATGGAATGACTCTCCTATAAAACCCAAACCTTACATTCTTCTAAGTGGTGGTAAAAAAACAACCTACCCACCAACCAAGGCATACCCATGTTTAATCACCCCAGACAATTCAACTAATCGTAGTAAGGCAATAGTTGGCGATGAAATCACTAGTTTGGGTTATGATCCACGCTATGAAGCTTACTTTTTAAATGCTCCCACGGCTACGGCAGCAGCCCTGCCTCAAGTTGATTTAACGGAGGCAGATCAGATGTGCGACACATTATTAGGACTCGCAGCCCAAAATGGACAAGTTACTAATAATCTTCGTTCTTCTATAATTCTTGATCCCTCTGGAATTACTGTAAGAAGTAGCGGTGATGCGATCGACAAACTCATTAAGGATATCGAAAAAAAGAAAATACCAATTATTTCTGAGCAGTTCAAAGAAAATCCGCGTAATAGCCAAAAGATTTTGCTGATCACTTCACCGATTGAAGGGTCGCGAGCTTTTTTATCTTTTAGAAATCAAGATCTTAATGTTGCTCTAATCACTACTGACTATCGCTCTTTCCGATCGCGTCCGATTCCGCTTTCTAGGTACATCTCCGAAAAACAGAATCAACTTGAAAAAAAATGTCCCGCACCAATTGCGAAGAAATTACAAATTCGTCCCGAATACTTCTTGTTTAGTGCAAATTCTTTTGTGCAATCTGAACGTGTGTGGACAGAAATCAAAGATCTTGTGTTTTATACCCTCAGATTTTGGTTGCGTCCACCCTTAACCGATGAGAGCGACTACTACCCCAAGGCAACACCAATTGAAACTCCAGTTCCCCAGCCATAAAAAAATCCTCGCTTTGCGAGGATTTTTTTTACTTTACTTGGCTGCGCCTTGCGCTTCTAGAAGCTGCTGTTTTAAGCGCTCCAGATCAGAGGCCCATCGGGGATCGGGTTGATGAGCTTCCGAAGAGCTACTAGAAGTCGTTGAACCTCCAGTAGTCTTCTTATTGTTGCTACGCTTTTTGCGTTTCGCCGCAGCTTTAACTGGAGCAGCAACTGTGCTTACTGATGCGGTTTCATCTTCTGACTTTACAGAATCATCAGAACCGTCTTCCAAATCAGAACCGTCTTCTCCCTTACCTTTGGTACGAGGTAAGGCTTTTTCTAGTTTGAGTACTGCACCATTGAAGTCGTAACCATTAAATTTTTCAATGACTGTATCTGCAACTTCGTCAGAACCGACGGTTACAAAACCAAAACCTCTACATTTACCAGTTTTACGATCAGTGATAACTTTCAGAGACACTGAATCACCTGATTCATTGAAAATTTTTTCTAGAGCTTGGCGATCTAATTCTGCTGGCAGGTTGCCAACATAAAGGCGAATGGACATGATGATAGAAAACCTCTACGCTATGAAATCTTCAGCAGGTGACTAGAGCAGCCGCTACAAAAAACTTGTTTAAAAGACTTGTTTGCTACTTGCTAGATTAAATTGGAGCTATTGATTACATGCTACCTGCGATCAATTTAATTAATGTGGCACTCTTGCACCATACAACAACATACCATACAAAATGCTCATCCTTAAAATAAAATGTAATGAAAGTATCAAAAATTGATCAACTGCCTCTATTTGATCAATTTTAATAGGTTTTCAAGCATGGCAAAAGCGACCTCGCGATCGCGCGATCGCTTTTGCCATGCTTGTTAAGACATAAAAACAGAAGACGAGGTGCGGCGCTTTGCGCCGCACCTCGTCTTCTGTTTTTATTGCATTGCTATATATTAAGTTCTGCTTTTTTATAGCTAATTATCTTGACTAATAAAATTCATCTAATGTAATATTCAGGCTTCCAAACTTGTATGAGATTTGTATGGAATTTTTTGGGGCTTTGATTGTATCTTATTGTTTGTGGCTCGCTCAGTCTCTTAATGATTCTCAAAAGAAGCAAGAACAAGAGATGGAGAAGCGATTAAAAGAAAAACTCAAGAATGAGCAGTATGTAAATATTCGGATTATTGAAAAGCTTTAAGGAGCTATAACTTTAGCTATAACTTTGCTGAAATAAAGGTCGGCGGTGCATCGCGCCGCCGACCCTTATTGAAATGCTTAAGCAACGATTGCTATATTTGATTGAGTAAGTCAAATATGCGATCGCTTTAAAATTGGGGTAAAAACCGTGAAGCAAAAAGTGCAAACTATTAGCAAAGAGCTAAAACAGCAATTTCAGATTTTGGCGACTTTAATAGCAATTTTTTGGATTGTCGTCATTGTCAATCAAATAGTTTTTCGAGGTAGGCTTAATGCTTTTGGGATTTTGCCTCATAACGTCGTGGGATTGCGTGGTCTCCTCTTTGCCCCATTTTTGCATGGAGGATTTTATCATGTTGCTGCTAACACGCTCCCATTCATCGTTTTAGGCTGGTTTGTAATGATACGAAGCATAAATGATTTTTATTTTGTATCTTTTATGTCTGCTTTCATCGGTGGTCTCGGAACTTGGTTAGTGGGCAACCCCAATTCTGTGCATATTGGTGCAAGTGTTGTGGTTTTTGGCTATTTTGGGTACTTGTTATTTCGTGGTTATTTTGAGCGAAGTTTTGTGGCGATCGCGATTTCCGTGGCGATCGCTGTCACCTATGGGGGGCTAATTTGGGGAGTCTTACCAACTCGCTCATATATTTCGTGGGAAGGGCATTTATTTGGCTTTATCGGTGGCATTATTGCCGCCAAGTTGTTATCCCCAAGTAAAACTGGACAATAAAAAAGAGTCGGCGCTATGCGCCGACTCTTTTTTATTCTTTTATGCAACATTTTTGATTGCGTCTAGCAAACTACGAGTACAAGCGCCCTTGTCACAGAACGCATCAATGCTTGCGCCATTAGATATTGCTTGCGCTTTGCCACCATCGGCTGCCGAATAAGCCACAATCTTGATATGAGGATATTGATCTTTAATAGCACTGGAGGCTGTCCAGCCATCCATAACAGGCATATGTAAATCCATGACCACCACATCAGGCTCATATTTCTGCACTTGAGAGATCGCTTCTTTACCATTAGTTGCCACCTCTACAAATCCTATGCAAGATTGTAAGGAAAGCGCTAACTTTAAGGTACATCGTGTTAGTTCGTGGTCATCCACCACCAAAACGCGCAAAGTTTTTGTAGAAGATGTCATGGTAGGTACGGTAAGAGGGACTTGACAATAACTTTGTTATGTAACTTAAGATACCTCCTTTAAACTTTAAACGCTTCTATCGTAAGGATTAATACTCAATTGAGCAGTTTGGCATAAACTCTAGCTCTGTTTTTCCAACATGCTGAACTACTCATCGCCTTGTCTCTATGGATACTCTTTCACTTTTCCCAACCGCAGATGGCTCCGTAACCTTTTGGTCGGAGGCATTCCAAGAAACCTTTCATAGCTCTCATGGCGCAAAACACGAAGCTGAAGCTAAATTTGTGATTCCTGCCAAGATTGCTGAAAAAGCCCAAACTCAAACTAACCTAAATATTCTCGATATTTGCTATGGATTGGGTTATAACTCTGCCGCCGCGATCGCCTGCATTTCTGACTTAAAGCAATCTAGACAAACTGCCATCGCCAATCTCCACATCATTGCCCTCGAAAACAATCTTGAAGTGCCGCAAAAAGCGATCGCCGCAGGACTAGTAAATATTTGGCAACCTGCGATCGCCCAAATCCTCACCACCGCAGCAGAAAAACAAATTGTAAAAACGAAAAATATCTCCTTACAACTACTCATCGGTGATGCAAGGCAAACCATTAGCCAAGTCCCAACCAAATGGGCGGATGCGATCTTTCTCGATCCCTTCTCTCCGCCCCACTGCCCCCAACTCTGGACAGTCGAATTTATTCAGGTTTTAGCCAACTGCCTCAAACCCGATGGCTATCTGGTTACTTACTCCTCATCCGCCGCCGTTCGGGCTGCCATGCTTGCCGCAGGTTTACAAATCGGCGCGATCGCCCCCATCGGACGCAAATCTCCCAGCACGATCGCCGCCTTTGCACCCACCCTATTGCCACCCATCTCTGACACCGAATCTGCTTTTCTCAATACTCGTGCCGCTATTCCCTATCGCGATCGCACCTTACAAAGCACCGCCGATGAAATTATTGCCAAACGTCAAGCAGAACAACAAAATAGCCAACTTATCCCAAGCTCCAGTCTTCGCAGAAAAAGTTGTTAGTCAACATATCTTGCATTAAATTAATAACTTTTTTCAAAAAACCCTAGACATCAGAGCGATCATCCTTTAACATAGATGATCGCGACTTTTTTGGCATTCCTCATGAACGCTTCTGAAATCATCCGCTCAATTGAAGCGGAATATATCAAAACGGATCTTCCTCAAATTTATGTGGGAGATACTGTCAAGGTTGGAGTTAGGATCAAAGAGGGCGGCAAAGAACGTACTCAACCCTACGAAGGCGTGATCATCGCAAGACGTGGTTCTGGCATTAATTCTGTCATTACCGTCCGTCGTGTATTTCAAGGAATAGGAGTAGAGCGAGCCTTCTTGCTACATTCTCCACAAATTGAAAGCATCAAAGTGATTCGTCGTGGTAAAGTGCGTCGTGCTAAGCTCTACTACTTACGTGACCTCGTTGGTAAAGCAACACGTCTTAAACAAAGATTTGATCGTCCACTATAGAACCATTTATGGTTATACTAGGTTTCAAATACTATTTTGATATAGCAATTGATACCTGAGATATAACTGGTAACGTATCAAAATCTTGTTTTCACAACGTGCGTCCTTAGTTCAGTTGGTAGAACGCAGGTCTCCAAAACCTGATGTCGGAGGTTCGAGTCCTCCAGGGCGCGCTTCACCATCTTCACACAACCGAAGACTGACCTTAAGTTTTTCAAGACTGTAGTTAAACACATCGCATTTACAAAGATTGCAAAGGGATCTCACGAGTTGCCACTATGACCAAAAACGAAGTAAAAGAGCAACCCAAAGAAGTGTCAAAAGCTAATTCAGAAACGTCTGATAATGCTGGCATAACTAAGTTTTTTGCAGACTCTAAAGCTGAATTCAGCAAAATTGTTTGGCCAAACCGTCAACAATTAATTAGTGAATCTGCATCTGTGCTTCTAATGATCGTTGCGGTTGCAACTTTTGTGTATCTGATTGATGCTTTGTTTAAGGCGATCGCATTGCAGGTGTTTCAATAATGTTTACCGAAGACATCGACCATTCATCTATCCATGAAGAATCAGACGTACTGTTTCAATGGTACGCGGTTCAGATTGCTTCAGGCTGTGAAAAAAAGGTCAAGTCAAGCCTAGAACAACGCATCAAAACCCTTGATGTCGAAGATAGGATCAAGCAGATTGAAATTCCGCAGACACCGACCGTCAAACTTAGGAAAGATGGTAGTCGTTTAACATCTGAGGAAAAGATTTTTCCTGGATATGTGCTGATCCAAATTAAGACTGTTAGAAACGAAATCGGACAGTTAGAAGTTGATGATGATGCATGGTTAGCTGTTAAGAGCACTCCCCATGTAATTAACTTCGTTGGTACAGAGCAGAAACGTCATTATGGACGAGGACGAGGACATGTTAAGCCTCGCCCATTGACCGAGAAAGAAGTCGAAAGAATCTTCCGTGTCACCGTCGAGCAAGAGCCAGTTCTGAAAATTGATATGGCTCAAGGCGATAAAATTAAAGTGCTAAATGGACCCTTCCAAAATTTTGAAGGTGAAGTGGTAGAGGTTAGCCTAGAGCGCAGTAAACTCAAAGCCCTTCTCTCAATTTTTGGAAGAGATACACCTGTAGAACTGGAGTTCAATCAGGTACAAAAGCAAAACTAACTCACTCAAACGCAGGTTTGTAGATTTTTTAACGGCTATATTGGCTAAAAGAGAAAATGGCTAAAAAAGTTACAGCAATTATTAAGTTAGCGCTTAATGCTGGTAAAGCTAGTCCAACTCCACCAGTTGGTCCTGCTCTAGGTCAGCATGGTGTCAACATCATGATGTTTTGTAAGGAATATAATGCCCGTACTGCTGATCAAGCAGGCATGGTCATTCCTGTAGAAATATCTGTATATGAAGATCGAAGCTTTACCTTCATCCTCAAAACGCCTCCTGCATCAGTTCTTATCCAAAAGGCTGCTGGTATTTCTTCTGGTTCTGCTGAACCTAACCGTAAAAAAGTTGGTTCCATCACCAAAGATCAACTACGTCAAATTGCAGAAACAAAAATGCCTGATATCAATGCAAATGATATTGACGCGGCAATGAAGATCATTGAAGGTACTGCGAAGAATATGGGCGTTACTATTACCGCCTAGCATTCTGTCCCTTACCTACATCTAATTTTTTATATAAACTTTCTTAATTGGGGGAGGAAACTTATGTTTCCGATCGCACCCCGAAGGAGCAATCATGGCAAAAAAAGTATCAAAGCGTCTTAAGGAAGCTCTAAGCAAAGTAGAAGAGCGTCCTTACGCCCCTATCGAAGCTCTGGAGCTAGTTAAAGTAACCGCAACCGCAAAATTTCCTGAGTCTGTAGAAGCCCACGTGAGACTAGGTATTGATCCTAAGTACGCTGACCAACAATTGCGTACCACAGTGACTTTACCCAAGGGAACAGGACAAACAATTCGTGTAGCAGTTATTGCTCGTGGTGAAAAAGTTGCTGAAGCAACCGCCGCAGGTGCAGATATCGCAGGTTCTGAGGAACTCATCGATGAGATCAGCAAGGGGAGAATGGATTTTGATTTGCTGATTGCAACACCTGATGTGATGCCTCAAGTTGCCAAACTTGGTAAGTTGCTTGGTCCAAGAGGGTTGATGCCGTCTCCTAAGGGTGGTACGGTAACTACTGATCTTGCAGGTGCAATTAATGAGTTCAAAGCTGGTAAGCTAGAATTCCGTGCCGATCGCACTGGTATCGTGCATATTCAGTTTGGCAAAGCTGCTTTCACCGCAGAAGATCTACTGCTAAACCTGAAGGCTCTACAAGAAACGATTGATCGTAATCGTCCTTCTGGTGCAAAGGGTCGTTACTGGCGATCGCTCTATGTCTCCGCAACGATGGGGCCATCAATCGAAGTTGATGTTTCTGCATTGCGCGATCTCAAGCTTGCTGAGGCATAATCAAGCCTTTCAAAGTCATTTAAATTAAACATTTTCCCTTCAAGGGAAAATGTTTATAAAAACCTTAGTCTAAATCGTTGTAATAAGCCTAGAAAGAAATTTCAACAACTAAATAGCTCCATAGACAGCAGGTGCTAATGGCTTAATTTCCTGCCGAGGTGATTTGAAAGAAATTCCAAACTGGAATAATTTTTTAGCCTCGGTCTGCGAAAAGACGAGGCATTTTTAATGACTTTAAAGATTCAAAAGTTAATCACAATGGGGCTTCGCCCCATTGTGATTAACTCCAAACACAAGGAGGTGCAAAATACATGGGTAAGACCCTAGAGCAGAAAAAAGCGCTAGTCAGCAAAATCAGTCAAGAGTTTGACGGAACTCAACTAGTTTTCGTAATTGATTACGCAACATTGTCGGTAGCAGAAATCACTAAGCTCCGCCGATCGCTCCGTGCAAGTGGCACGGTGTGTAGAACAACTAAAAACACTTTGCTCAAGCAAGCTATTTCGGGTACTCCTGAATGGCAGCCTCTAGAAAAGTTTCTAGTTGGCCCTTCTGCTTGCTTGTTTGTTAAAGATGACATTGGTGGTGCTGTTAAAGCCTACCAAGCTTTTCAAAAGGAATCTAAGAAAACCGAACTTCGTGGCGGTGTCTTAGAAGGTCGCGCTTTGAGTGCTAAAGACTTACAAGCGATCGCCGATTTACCTTCTAAGGAAGTACTCATCTCGCAAATTGCTGGTGCGATCAATGCAGTTACTGCCAAGATTGCGATCGGTATCAAAGAGGTTCCTCAATCCCTTGGACGTGCCATCAAAGCCATTTCCGAAAAGGAAGCTGCTTAGAGCAGTTGGTAATTACGAATTACGAATTACGAATTATCAATTATCAATTACGAATTATTCCCCTAATCTAACTAATTAAAGAGAAAAACTATGTCTACAAAAATCGACAGCATTATTGAAGAACTAAAGACTTTGAGCCTTCTTGAGGCTTCTGAGTTGGTCAAGGCGATCGAAGAAACCTTCGGCGTTTCGGCTGCTGCTCCTGTTGGCGGTATGATGGTTGCTGCTGCTGGCGGCGCTGCTGCTGTTGAAGAAGTTGAAGAAAAGACCGCTTTCGACTTGGTACTTGATGAAGTACCTGCTGATAAGAAGATCGCTGTTCTTAAAATTGTCCGTGAAATCACTGGCTTAGGCTTGAAAGACGCTAAGGACATGGTTGAATCCACACCTAAGACCGTTAAAGAAGGTATTCCTAAGGCTGATGCTGAAGCTGCTAAGAAGCAAATCGAAGAAGCTGGTGGTAAGGCTTCGATCAAGTAATTGTTGGCAATTCTTGATTGATTTGAATGTCTTGCAAATCAAGACATTCAAATTCGATAAAGGCACGCATAGCGTGCCTTTATTATTAAGATTGTGAGGCACTTTGTGCCTCACAATCATTTTGTATAAGCACTTTTATTTTATGAACGATCCTCTATCAGAGTTATTTGCGGTGATTATTGATCGCCGAGAAAATCCTCAAGAAAGCTCCTATACTTGCAAACTTTTTGCGGGTGGGGATAACAAAATTTTGAAAAAAATTGGTGAAGAGTCTGCCGAAGTGGTGATGGCTTGCAAAGATGATGATCCCGATGCGATCGCCTCTGAAGTTGCCGATTTGTTTTATCACACCCTTGTGGCGATCGCCCATCATCATGTCGATCTGCAATTGGTATATGACAAACTCGCTCAAAGGCGCTAAATCCGAGTTAAAAAACTACAGCGTAGTTTTTTTAACTTAAGCGCCCGAAATACTTATTAATGAAGTAAGATTACCTATGAATTGATCAAAGGGTAGATTGCTGTGGCATCAAATAGTGTAGAGCGTTCTGGCTCTCTAACTGGCAGTATTATAAAAGGCACTCTCAAAGCTGTTGGTGGCACATTGCTAGGCATTATCATGGTTGGCGGTGCGGCTGTGGCAGGTGGACTGGTTGGCTTAGCCCTCAGCTTTCGAGATCTGCCTGATGTCAGGGTTTTAAAAGGCTATGTACCCGTTGAAACCACCTATATTTACGATATCAATGGTGAACTAATTGCGCGGTTACATGGGGATGTTAACCGCGAAGTCGTCACCCTCGATCGCATTTCACCCCATTTAAAGCGATCGGTTCTTGCTATGGAAGATGCCTACTTCTACACCCATAAGGGCATTGATCCCAATGGTATTGGTCGAGCAGTTTTAGCTAACTTTAATGCGGGTGGAACCGTTGAAGGTGGATCGACTCTGACCCAGCAGTTAGTCAAAAATTTATTTTTATCCAATGAACGGAGCCTTAACCGTAAAGTTGCTGAAGCGGTTTTAGCAATGCGAGTGGAACAGGTTTTTACCAAGGAACAAATCCTTGAGATGTATCTCAATCAGGTATTTTGGGGTAAAAACACTAATGGCGCAGAAACCGCATCTCAAAACTATTTTGGTAAATCGGCGGCTGATTTAACGCTTGCTGAATCAGCGATTCTGGCGGGGACAATCCAAGCCCCATCGGTTTTTAATCCTGTCGATAATTTTGCGGAAGCGAAAAAGCGTCAAGGCTTAGTCCTCGATCGCCTTGCGGAACTTAATTGGGCAACGCCTGCGGAGATCAAGGCAGCCAAAGCTCAGAAAATAACGATCCGTAAACAGGGAATCTCTTACGAAGCGAGCCGAGTTCCCTATGTGTCGCAGGCTGTAACTGCTGAATTAGAAGAAAAGTTTGGAAGAGATGTGGTTTTACAGGGGGGGTTGCGTGTCCAGACCACCATTGATCTCAAATTACAGCGCATCGCGGAAGAAGTTGCTGCTGAAGGACATGGTGATCTAGTCAATCGCGGAGCCTATGCCGATCAATTAGCTTTAGTTGCGGTTGATCCTCGTACAGGCTTTGTCAAGGCTTTAGTTGGCGGCGTGGGTGACTTTGATAAAAATCAATATAACCGTGCTGTCCTCGCAAGGAGACAGTTGGGTTCTTCCTTCAAGCCCTTTGTTTACTATCTTGCCTTTGCCTCAGGCAATTACACACCCGATTCAGGGATTGATGATAGCCCCATGTCTATCCCTGATGGTGATGAACCCTATGTGCCTCGCAACTATGACAACAAGTTCGCAGGCACAATGAGCATTCGACAGGCGATCGCGATTTCTCGAAATATCCCTGCCCTGAAACTTGGTCTAGAATTTGGCAATGAAAATGTAGTTGCCCTATGCCGCAAACTAGGAATTAATAGCCCGATGAAGCCCGTGGTTTCTTTGCCCCTAGGAGCCGCCGATGTCACACCAATGGAAGTAGCAGGAGCCTATGCTGTATTTGCTAGTGGTGGCTATAAATCTAAAACCACATTGATTGCCCGTGTCACCGATCGCAATGGCAATTTGATTTTAGACAATACCCCCAAACCTGAGTTAATTCTCGATCCGATCGCCGTTTCCTATTTGACTGATACTTTGCGTGGTGTGGTGACTAACGGTACAGCCACAGAAGCCCAAATGAGTGATGGTCGCCCCGTTGCAGGTAAAACAGGTACAACTTCTGATTTCCGTGATGCTTGGTTTGTCGGCTATGCACCACAGTTATCTGTCGCCATCTGGATTGGCAATGATGATTATTCGCCAATGGCAAATGGCGTAACAGGTGGTGTCTATGTTGTACCAATTTGGCGTAAGTTTATGGAAAGAGCCTTAGCAGGTCAGCCCATTGAGCAGTTTCCTGTACCTGCGGAAATCCAAGAAAAAGAAGGCGGCAAAAAGAAAAACTAACTAAAAACTAGCTAAAATAAGAGCGCCACGCGCTTTCTTAAAACCCAAATAAACTTTAAAAAAGCTTGCTTTGCAAGCTTTTTTAAAGTTTATTT
>DCSN01000085.1:3739-10107 GCA_002325645.1 Pseudanabaena sp. UBA1465 | reverse complement strand
ACACAAACTAATTTAGAATCAGTGATATTTGGAAATAGAAACGGATTGGCTTGAGGAGAAACACCGACCGTAAGAATATCTTCCTTTACACCAATTTCAGGAGCATTCCATACAGCTAAAGCAACATATACGGGATAAATTGACTTTACACCTATAAAACCACCCGCCTGATAGAGTCGTCGCCGCGAAAATTCTTTGAGATTTAACAAATTGTTAGAGCTAGGATGAATTAGCACTAAATCAGTCCTCAGGTTAGCGTGCAGGAGTACCGCACTTTTAAACAGAGCCGTCTGAAAACCTAACTGCATAGCGATCAAGATCACCGCAAACATGATCCCCGCGATCGCGATCGTTAAGCGTCCCTTTTGATAAGTGAGTTGTAGCCATGCTAAGGGAATTGCCAACATTAGGAAGGGGGAGTGGATTTAAGATATTTATAGAGCCAGCCGCAGCCGCCTAAACAGGTGCGTTTATCCTCTTCAGAAACATTAATATTCGTTCTTAAATATTCCTGTAACCACTGACAACCACGCATCAATAGGTTTTCGAGATCAAGATTCCACATGATGATTTTCCGATCTTCACCCGTTGACACCAAAATTTTGCCATTGGGACTAAAGCACACACTTCTCACAGGGCCTTGATGACCATTGAAGGTTCGCAAAAGTGTACCCTCACCACTCCAAAATTGAATTGTAGAATCTTCGCTCGCAGAAACGATGGACTTACCATCGGGGCTGAAACAGACACTTGTGACTTCCGCACTATGTCCATTCAGAGTTTTAATCAAGTTCCCTTCAATGCTCCAAAGTTTGACGCTTTGATCCATACTGCCACTGGCAATCATCTTGCCGTTAGGATTAAAGCTAACTGTATAGACTTCAGCGCTATGTCCATCTAAGGTTTTGAGCAAAGTGCCATCCCAACTCCAAAGATTAATCAGTTTATCTTTGCTGGCGGAGGCAAGCATACTGCCATCGGGACTGAAATCAATGCTGTAAACTTCTGCTGCGTGTCCCGTTAAAGTTTGCAGCCATTTGCCATCAGCACTCCAAACCCTAACAGTACCATCGGCACTACAGGAGGCAAAAACTTGACCATCACAACGATAGACAACGCTATAAATTTCGGCGCGATGGGCGCTAATGGTGTCGATCAAGGTTCCATCGATGCGCCACATCTTGATACTGGCATCGGCTCCTGCGGTGAGAATGGTGGAACTATCAGGGCTAAAGGTCACACAATTCACCTTGTCATTATGACCTTCTAGAATTGCTTCGAGAGTTCCATTAGCGTTCCAGAGATTAATAGTTTTATCTTTACAGCCAGAGGCGAGGAATTTGGCATTAGGACTAACCGCGACGGAAAAAACTTCCTCTGTATGCCCCATTAATGTCCTCAGTGGTGTCCCGCGAATTGTCCAAAGTTTGACTGTGGTATCTCTACTGGCTGAAGCAATAGTTTTGCCATCGGGACTGAAGGCGATGCTATGCACCACATCACCATGTCCTTGAAATGTGTAGATCAAGCCCTGTTCTATATCCCAACCCCGAATCGTGCGGTCAAATCCACTGGAGGCAATGGTGTGATTGTCATTATTAAAAGCAACACTCCAAACTTTGTCGGAATGTCCATAAAAGGTTTTGATTAAAATGCCATCTGATCCCCACATTTTGACCGTGCGATCGCGGCTACCAGAGACGAGCGCCAAACCATTGGGAGCATAGGCGACACTTTCCACAAAACTATCATGTCCGCGTAAATGTCGAATCGGTACGCCCTGAATGTTCCAAATAATCAGATTGCGATCGGCGCTCCCTGAAACTAAGGACTTACCATTGGGATGAAAAGCAACACAAGTTACCCAGCGATCATGACCTCCTCGCAAAGTCCGAATTACCGTGCCGTCACTCTTCCAAAGTCTGACCGTAGTATCTTCGCTTGCCGAGGCGATTATTTCGCCATCGTTACTAAAACATACATCCAGTACTGGTCCTTCATGTCCGCGCAGTGTGGCGATCGGTTGTGGGGCAAACTCACCTGTGGGAGGGTTGCGCTGCCAAATCTTGACCATGTTATCGCGACTACCTGACACCAACAAGTTACCGTCAGGGCTGAAGGCAACGCTAGTTACCCAGTTGGTATGCCCCATTAAGGTTTGCAATAAAACCCCTGAAACATTCCAAATTTTAATGGTGCGATCGCTACTTGCCGAAGCAATAAATTGACCATCGCGGGAGTAGCAAACTTTATTCACCCAAAATCCATGCCCTTCGAGGCGATTAAATTCATGGGTTCCGTAGACAACTTGCTCTAGGGCGGTAATCGCTCGGATTTGGGTATTGGCCCTAAGGTTTTCAAGGGTACTTTCATCAACTTGAGTGGTCAGGCGTTTTAGCTGCACGCCGCCAATTACGCCTGCAATCATTGCTTCAATATGATTGTTGGACAGGTAGAGCGCCTCTGATGAAATGGTTAGAGCCACAATTTTTTCATTGATCTCGCCCATCTCGGCAATGACACGCTGACGACGTTCAGCATCAAGGCTTTTCTCTAGTTCTTGGCTTAACTTTTCGAGGCGATCGGCATCGGCAGCCCGCGCTAACATCAATTGTTCGCGATCGTTAACCCTTGCTGACGCTTCTAAAAAATTGCGATCTATCCGTGATAAATCAGATTGGGTTTCTGCCCAAGCTAAAGCTTCCGCAAGACGAGTACCTCGTAATAATGATGACTCGTCCGTTTCTTCAGAACGCTCCCATGCTTGTAACGCTTCGACATAGGGACAGTTGCGGAGTTCTGAGAAATGAACTTTTTGATTGATTTTAACGACGACTATCGAGACATCATCATCGGGAAATTCTTGATGTGAGAAAGCATCAAGGGCTGTTTTTAAACCATTGAGGATTTCTTTGGCTGAATGTTGTGCTAGTTCAATGACAGTTTGGCGGAGTGGTGAGATCACATCCCCATTAGATCTGCCGAACTCTTCGCCGTCTGGACTTGCTTGCTCAAATAAGCCATCACTGAAAAAGATGGCAATATCCCCTTCATTAAGCGATCGCGATATGGCTCTATAGACAGCACTATCAAAACGCCCAAGGGCGATCGCGGGGTTAACGACCTCTTCGCAAGTATTGGTTGCGGCGCGATAAATCAAGGGCCCAGGGATACCAGCATTACCTAAATGCAATTCATAGTTAACTAGATCCAACGCCCCATAGCAAAAGGCGATCGCATCATCAGTACCACTTTTGCACAGTAATTGATTTAGAGAATTCAGCATGGAGGAAGGGTTTTGGAGCCGTCCTTGCTGTCCATAGGCATCAAGCTGACCTTTAAACAAAGCCGCATGAATCGCCCCCGCCACAGATTTACCTGAAGAGTCGGCGATCGCGATCGCTAATGTCCCTGATTGCTCTAAAAATTGATAATAGTCACCACCAAGATCGACGGCCGTCCAAACTTCCGCAGCAATATCTAACCCAGGATAAACAGGCAAGCTTTGTGGCAATAAGCTTCTTTGGAGTAGTCTGCCACTCGATAGATCATTGGAAGTTTCATTTAACTGCATATACTGATAGGCAGAGCGATCCTCAGAACAAATATTAGCAACAACAATGTTAAGTATTTTTAATAGTTAAGCTATTGATTCAGAGTAATTATCAGAGATTATGATGCTATGCACAATGAGCATCATACCCTCTAAGGCAAGATAAATTAATCCTAGTAAACTCTTAATTTTAATTTTAATTTTGGTTTTAGTTAGGGCAGTAAAAGACTAGCTTAATAATTATAAATAATCAATGAATAATTATTCAAATAATTATCCAAATAATTATCCAAATAATTATACTTAGTCACATTCAAGGGTTTCACGGGTAAGCCTGCCCGTCGTAGGATTTTTCCCTTTTGCCACTTGACAAAGCTTTTGGCGGGTCGATGGTCTGAGATCAACATCGGTAAAATCAGCGCCTTCAATGATCACATTGTTAAAGGATGTACCATAGGCAAAAGAACCTTCAATCACGGCATTAGTTAAGTTCGCCTTATCGAGACGTGCATTGTCTAGCGTACTATAGCTGAGGTTTGCTCCCGTCAGGTTGGATTCCTTCATATTAGCGGCAAAAAAACTAACTCCGTGAGCATCTGCATTTACAAACGAAGTATTGCGTAAATCTGATTCATTAAACTGAAATCCTTGGAGCGATCGCCCAGAAAAATCTGCACCTTCCAAAAAGGCTTTCACATAGACATCAGCCATCACAGGTTTAGCTCCTAATACCCCGACTCCAATCAGAGTTAGGCATAGCAACAGGTTGATGGCTTTAAATATGAAATTGCGGACAAAATTACGAGGGATAAAAGCTTTAGTGTTCATAATCTTTATGATAAGAGTCTTGCAAACTAGATTATGTGTGACGCGGCTTCGCCGCGCCACACATAATTGGTTCTTTATTTTATTGTGCGTCCCTAACTGGGGATCAAGATTAAGTTTATGGCAAAAGCAGTAGGCGATCGCGGAGAGAGTTTAGTAGCACAACTTCTAGAGGCGAATGGCTGGAAAATTTTAGAGACGCAATGGCGCTGTCGGTGGGGAGAATTAGATTTGATTGCTTGCGATCGGCAATGGTTACTATTTGTTGAGGTTAAAACTAGAAACAATCAGAATTGGGATGGGGATGGAGTTTTAGCAATTACTCCTCAAAAACAGATAAAACTGATTAAAGCCGCTTCCTTGTTTTTAAGTGAACATCCAGAGCTAGAAAAACTTGCTTGTCGATTTGACGTGGCTCTAGTTAGGCACTCTCACCATGAATCGCAATTTTGTTTACACGGTTACATCGAACAAGCCTTCATTCCCAGATAAGCCATGAGATCAATCTCATGGCTGAAAGCTAAAACCCGTTTTAACGGGTTAAGAGTAATGTAAGTTTTGCTTAGGGAAAATGAGTGGCGGCGCGAAGCGCCGCTACTTATTTTTTTCGGTTTTGATCAATTTTAACTGACTTTAGCTTTGAGCCAAGAACTTGAGTTCTTGGTTGGCTAGACACAAAACGATCCTTTAGCCCTAAAGCCTCAATATATTGGGGAATAGCTTGATCCATTGTGTAATGACTCTTTAGTAATTTACGCGCATTTTTGCCAAGTCGCTCCTTGATATATGGATTTGCGGCGAGTCGCAGGATGTAATTTGCTAAACCTTGAAAGTCACCATTATCAAAGCAACTACCGCAATCTCCTTGATCGACCATTTCGCGTAAATAGCTATCTTGAGGACAGATTACCGCGACAGGACGCTCAGCCGCTAAGATGCCATAGATTTTTGATGGGGCGATCGTATCGCCGACATTCGGCAAAATGCTCACTAGAGAAAGATCGCAGGCGGTCAAAGAAAAGGGTAATACTTCACGATCTTGGTAGGGTAATTGCAGCACGTTGGTTAAATCATCGGCTGCGATCGCTGTTTTAATGATCTGAGAACCCACCCCATTGCCAATAAATACAAATTTAATATCAGCGCGATCGCGCAGTAATTGCACACATTTCAAAATTGTGCGGCTGTCGTGACAACGCCCCAAATTGCCTGAATACAGAACAACAAAACAATTATCTAAATCATATTGCTTAGCAAACCAGTTGTCGGCCTTGGCGATCGGGCAAATAAACTTAGGATCTGCCCAACTATGAATGACATGAATCTTTTCAGCAAGATGTTTATTTTTTTCTACTAAAAGCTGCTTCATCGGTTCGCTCAAAACGATCAAAGATTCGGCTCTATTCCAAACCTTAATATTTACAAATTCCCAAAACTTGACAACCCAATGATCGGGGGCAACCACTCCCAAGCGCACCGCCACCTCAGGATAAATATCGTAAATAATGCAGCTATAGGTATGACCGAAAATTTTGTGGTAAAACCAACCAATTAATCCTAAAAATGGTGGAGCAGAAGTTAAAACTAAATGGGAACCACGAATATTTTTATGACGAAATTTGATGACACATCGGAGCAGAAATAAAATACTGCTGACGAGTTTATTGCGAATCCGCTTAGACATCAGATTGATGGAGCCAGTCCGCCGCACAAATACCCCATTACTATGCTCTTGGTGTTTCACATCTGTTTGTCGAAAGGCGTATCCTGGCATCCCCGTAAACACGCTCACATCAAACCCTGATTGAGCAAGCGCACCAGCCAAATCGTATATAAATTGTCCAGTCGCTGCATAGTCAGGTGGATAAAATTGAGTAATGATACTAATGCTAGTTTTTAACTGGTTTTTACCTGCCATTTGTTTTACTCATTAGTTGTTTTGAAGCATCACCCGTTACAACTAGCTACGTTTTAAATATCTGCGTTTTAA
>DCSN01000085.1:2502-3650 GCA_002325645.1 Pseudanabaena sp. UBA1465 | reverse complement strand
ATCTGCGTTTTAAATATCTGCGTAAATATAACGCAATAACGCAACTACTGGGCAAAGCGATCGCCTGCATCAAGTAAAACGCTGCGAATACCAATCTCAGTCATAGAGTGACCAGCATCGGGGATAACCATAAACTCAGCTTCAGGAAAAGCTTGATGGAGTTCCCAAGCCGTAAACATGGGACAAACCACATCATAGCGACCTTGAACAATTACGGTCGGAATATGTCGAATGCGGTCGATATTTTGAAGAAGTTGATTTTCTGAGGTGAAAAAGCCCTTATTCATAAAATAATGGCATTCAAGACGGGCAAAAGCATCTGCAAAATCCTCTCCCCCAAACCGATCAATTAACGCTGGTTCAGGTATCAATTTACTAGTGCTGGCTTCCCAAATTGACCAAGCACGGGCAGCTTGCGATCGCACCTGATGGTCATCACTGGTAAGACGGCGGTAGTAAGCCGAGATCATATCGTCGCGTTCAGCAACGGGGATAGGCTGTACATAGTCTTCCCACGCATCTGGGAAAAAGTAACCTGCTCCTTCTTGGTAAAACCAAGCTAATTCTTTTTTTCGCAGCAAAAAGATGCCGCGCAAAATCAATGACTGACAATAATCGGGATGGGTTTCGCTATAGCTAAGGGCGAGGGTACTGCCCCAACTTCCTCCCGATACGACCCAGCGATCGATCTTCAGGTATTTCCGCAGGGTTTCAATATCTTCAACTAAGTGCCATGTGGTATTTTCGGCAAGTTCAGCATGGGGAGTGCTTTTGCCACAGCCCCTTTGATCAAACTGGATGATTTTCCATCGATTTGGATCAAAATATTGACGATAGATCGGTTGACTACCGCCCCCAGGTCCACCATGCAAAATTATTACGGCTTTGCCATCAGGATTACCTGATTCTTCAAAATAAATTGTATGTAGGTCTGAGACCTTGAGAAATCCTTGATGATATGGCTCGATCGCTGGATAGAGTTCGCGCATAGAAATTGATTAAGAATTTAGAGGTTGTGTAAATATAGCAACTTACAGGAAAAAAGAAAGGGCGTACTGAGTACGCCCTTTCTTTTAATGTTTTTGGATGCTTACGAACGTTTTCCATCTTCGACGATGGCTATTCAAAACCCAAACAGGATGAGGCGG
>DCSN01000085.1:0-2423 GCA_002325645.1 Pseudanabaena sp. UBA1465 | reverse complement strand
CCGCCTCATCCTGTTTGGGTTTTTATAAGTGACTTTCTTGTCTTAACATTCGTTTATAGGCAAGCCAACCTGCGGCGATCGCCACCACAAAAAATCCTGCTAGAAATCGCAAATGGATAATCATATCGGGACTGGTTAAAGATTTACTATCGGTTGATAGAGCCGTAAAAGCTTCACTCATGTGATAGACGGGATTGAATTGAGTGATCAGCAATAAATCCTTTGATAAAAATGTGGTGGGAAAAAATGCGCCCCCTAACATCAATAGCGGCACGCCAAAACCTGCAACGAGGGAATTAACATCCTCCACCTTTCGCGCAAATTTAGTTGCCAACACAAACCCCATCCCCACATAGGAACCAATGCTTGCCAAAATCACTAACGCGCCAAGGGCGATCGAGCCGCTAAAGCGGACTTCCCAAAAAGCTGCAACTGTATAAATAATTAGGGTTTGTCCAATCCCAATCGTCGCGTAGGCGAAGAAAATACCTAAAAAATAGGAAATGCCGTTGATTGGTGAAATTAATAAGCGTTTAATCGTCAGACTTTCGCGCTCGGCAACGATGGTGGACATCGTGCCGCCGAGACAGCTAAAAAATAGAGCCGAGCCAATTAATGAGGCAGGAGCCGCCAGTTTGAAGGATTCGGCAGTGGTAATTTTAGAGCCTTCTGCTAAGACAAAACCATTCAGCAACAGCATCGAAATTGGAAAGATTACCCACAGGAGCAGGGTGCGGTATGTCCGAAATAGTTCTAATAAAATACGTCGCCCGATCGCGATCGCTTCATACCCATAGTTCATGTGAGATTTTCAGTGTTTAATGCAATTATAAGCAAAGGCGGTACTAAGCGACCCTTTGCTTATAACCTATCGAGTCATAATTGTTAGAGTCAAAACTGTGTTCAGTGGCAAAACTATTTTTAGCAAATACCTCAAACGCTTTTTAATTGGCGCGATCGCGATTTATCTTGCCTTCCGATTGCGACAGACTTTGCAGTTATTACTGACCAGCTTATTTTTAGCTGGGGCAATTTCGCCAATCATTGAGCAGATCAGCAGATTTCGAGTGAATGTACGTCATTGGCAACTTGGACTAAATCGGATCTGGGCGATCGTATTACTGTATTTATTTTTATTGATCATTGTGGTGTTAGCGATCGCCCCCGCACCACAAATCATTTTGGAATTAGGGCAATTTTTTATTAAGCTCCCCAGTTTACTAGAGCAAATTCAATTACCTAAAGGCGGTTTATTTAATATCAATCAAGAACAACTCAACCGCATTCTGCAAACTCAACCCCTGATCGATCAGGCGCAAAACTTTGGCAAAGAAATCGTCAGTCAAACCTTCGGATTTACTTTACAAATTTTCAATGCGATCGGGGTGGGCATTTTAAGTCTACTAATCACCGCCTACATGGTGATTAATTCCAGCAGTTTGATGCGGCGGTGTCTAAGTCCCTTTTCGCAAAAAATTCGTCAAGAAGTTAAAATTTTGATCCCACCGATTACACGCTGTCTCGGAGCCTATGTGGTGGGACGGGTTGGTACTTCGACCTTGTTAGGTTTCTGCACCTATTTAACCCTGTCTCTCTTTGGCATTCCTTACTCAGGAGCCTTAGGCTTATTAGTAGCGGTCTTCAATCTTGTTCCCTATATCGGCGGCTTAGTTGCCCTTGTGGCCATTTTCGTCGCCGCATGGGGTGTAGATTTTAATCGTGGCGCGATCGCTCTGTTTATCTGCTTTAGCTTGCAACAAATCGAAGCCTTTATTCTGCAACCTTGGCTAGTTGCCCCTTACTTAAATCTCGATCCCTTTGAACTATTACTCTCGATCATCATCGGCGCAGAACTATTTGGGGTAGTTGGCGCGGTCATCGCCCCACCGATCGCAGGTACTAGCAGAATTCTCTTCAATCATTTTGCTGTTCCTAACACCACCGATTCTGAAGAATAAAAGGGCATTTTGCGCCCTTTTATTTTTATTCTTTAATAGACCTGAATCCATTCATGGATTTCGTAATCTGTCCAAATGCCATTTTGCCAATAGGGATCGGCTTCAACCAGTTGTTTTGCTGAATCTAGATCGATCGCCGCATATACAGCAAATACCTTAGTCACATCTTGAGTCGGTCCAATGGTTAATAATTTACCGACTTCATGGAGAGCCTTCAGATTATCAAGATGGGCTTGCCGAAAGGGAGTGCGTTTTTCGAGAACATTTTCGCAATAGCTGCCCCATACAACAAATTTTTTCAGTTCAGTACTCAATTTTTTAATAATTCCTAAAATAAAAATTAACTATTCTTAGATTACCTAAAAATCTAGTTCTTGACTGCGCGCCCCTAATTATTAGGACTTACGCAGAAAGACTTGAAAGCGTGATTCTAACGTAGGGGGCAATTCATGAATTGCCCCCTAC
>DCSN01000054.1 GCA_002325645.1 Pseudanabaena sp. UBA1465 | reverse complement strand
TGTATTAGGGAGTATCAGTAGAGATTTTTGTAAGAAAGTGAGAGAATAAACGTTCAAATAAATATTTTTTTAATCAACTTACTAAATCAACTTAAAAGAAAACTCATGACTCAAGCTATACAAGCCTCCCTACGAGAAAAACAATATCCTTTAATTTGTGATTTAGCTAATTGCATCGAAACCGTATGGCGAGAAAACCTAGATTTATCTCCCTATCAAATTCCAGAAGATCTCGGCTATGTGGAAGGCGCGTTAGAAGGTGAAAAATTAGTAATCGAAAATCACTGTTACAGCACACCACAGTTTCGGAAACTCCATTTGGAACTCGCGCAGGTGGGCAATGGTCTAGATATCCTCCATTGTGTGATGTTTCCTAATGTTGAATACGACATTCCTATCTTTGGATCCGACTTGGTGGGGGGGCGTGCAGGCATTAGCGCCGCGATCGCCGATCTATCTCCTCTTTATCCTGATTTTGCCTTACCACCTAGCTATCACCAAGGCTTATCAAATTTACCTACCGTAAACTTTGATCAGCCTCGCGAATTGCCCCAGTGGGGCGATATTTTCTCGGAATTTTGTTTATTTATTCGTCCCGTAGGCGATCGCGAAGAAGCCGACTTTTTAAACCGCGTGCGATCGATCTTGACTTTGCATTGTCAACTCGCCGTTGCCACAATTCCTTTTACGACTTCCACAGAAATTAATAAAATTAAATCTGGTCATCGCTACTATTGCCAAAAGCAACAGCAAAATGATAAAACGCGACGGGTTCTCGAAAAGTCCTTTGGAGAAGAATGGACAGAACGCTACATGACGACCATGCTTTTTGATTACGTTGAATAAAAGAGAAAGGGCGCTTTGCGCCCTTTCTCTTTTGACCAGAATATAAACAAATGTAAAGACTTGTACGGGCTTTTGATTGATTGCACAAAATCTGCACAAATTAGTTGTTTTAATCAATTCAATCCCAAAGTCACTGAGCCAAAAATCTTAAAGGTTTGCGGTTTAGTTCCACTAAAGTAAATTGAGACATATTGGTTATTCCCTTACTCAATTAATACTTTAGGACTTTTGTGTATATAGACTCTTTATTCTTTTACACATCTAAAAATATCCAAAAAAGACATTTTTAGTGGACTATGTTTGAATTTTTTAAACTTTTGATTTGAATTTCTATTAAATAATAATTCTCATTTTTCGCTAAATCCAATAAAAGGAAAATTAACTATGGCAATTACCAATGCTGCTTCTCATTTAGGAACTGCGGCCTATAGCAACGCTAGTCCTTTAGAGTTGCGCTCTAACTTTTCCGCGAATGATGCTAAGACAGTGATCAATGCTGTTTATCGTCATGTGTTAGGTAATGATCACATCTTGACGGCAGATCGTTTGATCGGGCTAGAATCCTTGTTGACCAATGGTCAAATCACAGTGCGCGAATTCGTGCGAGCCGTTGCAAAATCAGAACTATATAAAACTAAGTTTCTGTATTCCAACTTCCACAGCCGTGTAATTGAATTGAACTTCAAGCACTTGTTGGGACGCGCTCCTTTCGCTGAAGCGGAAATCATTGAGCATCTCGATCGCTACCAAAACGAAGGCTACGATGCGGATATTGATTCTTATATCGATTCCGATGAGTACGAATCTAGCTTTGGCGAATCGATTGTTCCTTACTATCGTAGCTTCAACAATAAAGTTGGCGATCGCACCGTTGGTTTTACCAGAATTTTCAGCCTTTATCGTGGCTATGCTAGTAGCGATCGCGCCCAAGGCAAGAGCAAAGGAGCTTGGTTAACTACCGAACTCGCCCAAAATTCCGCCAACGCCATTCGCACACCTAATTTCGGTCTAGGCTTAGCGGGTAACACCAGTGATGATCGTGGTCAACTTTACCGCGTCAGTGTTATTCAAGCTAATAACGGACGGACGACCCAAATTCGTCGTAGCTCTACCGATTACTTGGTTCCCTATGACCAACTCTCTAGCACCATGCAGCGTTTGAACAAGCGCGGTGGTCGGATTACGCAAGTTGCTCTTGCTTAATGCGATTGATTAGAGATATTCTGTAAAGAGATTTGTAAAGGAATCGGTAGAGAGAGTAGCACTTTGTACTACTATTTCTACTGGTTTTGATTAGGCTCAAGATAGCAGAATTTTAAATTTAGGTTAGGCAATAGAATCCATTGTCTAGCTTAAGGGAATTGCAGTAAAATAAAGAACAGATTTTTAGTGGCGCGGTTTCGCCACGTCACTAAAAAATGGTTCTTTATTAAATCGCAGAACCCTAAGTACTAAATCTCTAACTTATCATTTTTTAATAAGACAAGGAAAACAAGGAAAATAAACTATGGCAATTACCAATGCCGCCTCTCGTCTAGGAACTGCTGCTTATAGCAATGCTAGTCCAGTAGAACTACGTCAAAATGCATCTCCAGAAGAGACTAAGACTGTCATCAATGCTATCTACCGCCATGTGCTGGGTAATGACTACATCTTGGCATCAGATCGGTTAGTTGGACTTGAATCTTTGTTAACCAATAAACAAATCACAGTTCGTGAATTTGTGCGGGCTGTTGCGAAATCAGAACTCTACAAAACCAAGTTTCTCTACTCTAATTTCCATACGCGTGTAATTGAACTCAACTTCAAGCACTTGTTGGGACGCGCTCCCTTCGCTGAAACTGAAGTAACTTAGCATCTCGATCGCTACCAAAACGAAGGCTATGATGCCGATATTGATTCTTACATCGATTCTGACGAGTATGAATCCAGCTTTGGTGATTCGATTGTTCCTTACTATCGTGGCTTTGATAATAAAGTTGGCGACAGAACCGTTGGTTTTACTAGAATTTTCCAACTCTATCGTGGTTATGCAAACAGCGATCGCGCTCAAATTGCAGGTCGCACCTCTAGATTAGCCACTGAACTCGCTCAAAACAGCGTTTCGGCGATCGTTGGCGCTTCTGGCGGTAGTGACGGTTGGGCTTATCAAGCAGCTAAACAAGGCAATGTTCCTAACCGAGCCTTCGGTCGTTCTTCTGTTGGTTCTGAAGATCGTCTATACAGAATTGAAGTTTCTGCTATTTCTCTACCCAGATACCCTCAAGTTCGTCGTAGCAACAGAGAATATATCGTCTCCTACAGAGAGCTAAACAGCACATTGCTACGCATCAGCAAGTTGGGCGGCAAGGTTGCCAGTATAACGATCGCTCAATAGGATTGATTAAAGGCACATCCAATGGATGTGTCTTTAATTCTCTTAATCATAGATTTTTCAAATCTAGTTTCAACCCATTCAAAATTTAGTAGTACCGACTCTTATGATTACTTCTGCTAGAGATAACCGCGTGTTTATTTATGAAGTATCTGGATTGCGTCAAAGCGATGCAACAGATCTCAACAGCTATGCTATTCGCAATAGCGGCAACATTTTGATTAAAGTGCCTTTCAGTCGTTTAAATGAAGAGACCCGTAGAATTACCCGTCTCGGTGGCATGATCGTAGACGTTCGTCCCGTTAATCCAACGGCTCACGAAGAATAATACAAAAACTTTAATAAACCACACCAAGGGAGAGTTGCGGCGCAACTCTCCCTTGGTGGTCTAAAAGGGTAGTGGCGCTTTGCGCCACTACCCTTTTAGCTATACAAATCTTGATAGACGGTTAGAGCGAAAGGAAAATTTTTGTGATGAGAGGTTGCCCATCGCGATCGCCTTTCTAATCGACTCAGCCCGATCGCGAGATTTGGTCATCGCATTTGCACCGCCATAGGTTTCGCGCAGAATTAAATAATTTTGAATAATTAAAGCTTCATTATCGATGGAATTTTGAGCGATTTTGGCAGGAGTTAGGCTCGATCGCGCGATCGCATCGGCAACACAGCCAATCACATGGCTAGGACGATTTACATGATGATCGAGCAGTAAAGCCACTGCAAACTCTGAGGTCAGCAATTGCGAAAGCGCAAATCCTTGCAAAGTTTGAGATGGCTGGAAATAAAACTGATCGAGGCGTGAAATTGCGTGCAGTACTTGCACCGACTGCACTAGCGCATCCATCCCCGCGATCGCAAATCGTACCGCCCAAATTGGTTGACGCATCAAATTCTTATGGGCTTCCGTGACTAGACGAATACCATTGAGCGAAAGCCAGCCTGTGATCCCGTTTAGGGAAGTTGCATCCACCCCAAATTGTCCAAAATAATATTGAAATTCCGTAGGATATCGCCTTTTTAAACTACTCAACAAAGCAGGTAATTCTCCTTCCCTACCTGCATTACCAAGAGTCCACTGAAAGATCCCAAAACTCAGATACTGACTGTCCCAAGTATTAATTGCATCAAGACTACCTTCATTAGCTGCCGTTACCAGCATCACATTAATTTCTGATGGACTCATTTGCAACTGTTGCAGCAAACCTGAGCCATAGATCAAAAAATCACGCAATTTAAAAATCCCTAACCGCGATACGCCAAGATTTTTAGTCTTCGCAAAGGGTTCTTTTTGTCCCGTATTCAATAAATTAGCGATCAGGTCACTGCCAACGGTAGCGAGGGAAATCAGAATTTTATTGGGTGGATAAAGGCCCTGTAATGTATTTCTCACCATCGCAACTTCATGAATTTGGGCGATCGGCGGCGTGGCGGCAATAGGAATTAGTAGCCGTTGCCCAATTTGCAAACTGGAAGGATTAGTAATGTTATTGATACGAGCAATTTCGCGCCAATCACCATTTGCCCCAAGCAAACTTCTCGCAATACTTGAAAGCGTATCTCCAGCTTTGACGATATATTCTTGCATGGCTGTCTCACTAAATTTATAGCTATAGTCGCGATCGCATTATCTTTTATCAAAAAGAGAGTTGCGGTGCAATTCTCCTTTTGATTGACGCTACATTGCAGCCCTTGCGAAATTAATTAGACTTTAGTGCAATTAGACTTTAGTGCAATTAGACTTTAGTGCGATTAGACTTTAGTGCGATTAGACTTTAGTGCGATCAGTAAAAATTTCATAACCAGTTTCAGTCACCAAAACTGTATGTTCAAACTGAGCCGAAAGTTGATTGTCAACAGTTACCGCCGTCCATTTATCCGCTAACACTCTAACCCGCTTTGTCCCAGCATTTAAAATTGGCTCGATCGCCAGAGTCATTCCCGCACGAAAGCGCACATTTGGCAACTGATGCGTACGGAAATTAAATACCGATGGCTCCTCATGGAGATTACGACCGACACCATGTCCCGTAAAATCTTCCACGATCGCAAAACCATTTGACTTGACATGATCCTCGATCGCCCCAGCCAAATCGAGCATACAATTACCCGGTTTCACCTGCTCAATCCCCTTATACAAAGCCTCTTCCGCCACACGCATCAACTTAGTAGCTTTCTCACTAATCGTCCCCACACCCACTGTGATGCAAGAATCACCATGAAAACCATTTTTAAAAGCACCAGTATCGATCTTCACCAGATCCCCTAGCTTAATCACTTTTTTGGCGTTCGGAATACCATGTACTACTTCATGATTGATGCTGGCGCAAATGCTTGCAGGAAAGCCACAATAGCCCTTAAAGCTAGGAACTGCCCCCATTTCTCGGATTCTTCTTTCTGCATGAGCATCCAGATCCATCGTGGTCATTCCAGGAGCAATGATTTCTGAAATTTCCTTAAGTACCGTTGCAACAATGCGAGACGATTCACGCATATAGTCCAACTCACGTTGAGACTTAATTTCAATACCTTTAGTTTGCTTGGGGGCTGCTTGCTTAGAAGCTTTTTTGCTATCTGCGCTCGTTTTTGATCGCAGGGCACTAAGAATATTCATTAATTATTTGAGGATAGTATTTACAACAGCTAATATATTTTTAGCCTATGAGGTAACAGGATTGGTTATTTTTAGGTCAAATCATACAATTTGACTAGCAAATCTCGCATCACTAAACCTGCGACCGAATAAAAAATGTTTAAGAACGAGGTTCAACTATGACGCAATCTGGGATGCCTCCCGTACCACCACCCTCCTCTGGAGGTGGCGTACCACAACAGCCACGCACAAATCCCGCCGCACCACCACCCGCCCAGCAGCAGCGTGTCGCACCTCCCAATAATCCTCAAATGCCCCCTAACCCCGCAGCAGCCCAAAGTCGCGTTGCACCTACCCAAGCCCAATCTGCTGCTGGGCAAGTGCGTAGCGCTGTCCCCAATCCAGCCCAACAGCAACAGATGCAACAGATGCAACAGCAGCAAATGCAATTGCAACAGGCGCAACTACAGGCAAAACAACAGGCTCAGGCAGCCGCAGCTCGTCAAGCGCAAATGGTAATCCCGACCGATACACAGATTACCAGCGTACCGCCACCACCAAATCCACGTCCACCAATTCGTCCAGGTCCACCACCAAACTTACCTGGACTGGGTATGCCAGCGATTTTGCAACGGAGTTCAGGGCAGCCAACCCTCGCCCAAATTGTGAAGGATGCCCATGAGCAAGGGTGTTCGGATATTCATGCTGGTATAAATGAGCCAATCCGCTTTCGCAGTCGGGGCTTAATGGTGACTCAGGAGCAGTATCCAGTTCCCGATAAACCCACCTTTGACACTTGGTTGACGGAAATTCTGGATGAGAAACAGATCCAGCAATTTCGGGACACCATGGAATTTGATGGTGCGACTCAGTACGAATTTGCCCGTTGTCGGATCAATGTTTTCGACTCGTTACGCGGTTCGGCGATGGTATTGCGACTGATTCCGTTAAAGATTTTGTCCATCGATCAGCTTGGGTTGCCAGAAGTATTCCGTGAACTGTGTTATACCCACAAGGGTTTAATTCTGGTAACGGGCCCGACAGGTTCAGGGAAGTCTACTACTTTGGCGGCGATGGTGGACTTCATTAATACGGAAATGCAGAAGCATCTCATCTCGATTGAAGACCCGATTGAATTTGTGCATCAAAGCAAAAAAGCGCTGATCAAACAACGGGAAGTTGGTATCCATACGCTCAAATTTGATAATGCGCTAAAAGCCTGTTTGCGTGAAGATCCTGACATTATTCTAATTGGAGAAATGCGGGATAAGGAAACTGTAAACACGGCGCTTAAGGCTGCTCAAACAGGTCACTTAGTATTCGGAACTCTCCACACTAACAGCGCTGTTAAAACAATTGAACGTATTCTCAATCTCTATGAACCTGAACAACAGGGACCGATGCGGATTCAAGTTTCTGAATCTTTAGTGGGTGTCATTGCTCAAGGCTTGGTGCGAACCACTGATGGTAAACGGGCGGCAGTTCATGAAATCATGATTAATACCGATGCAGTTCGTGACTATATCAAACGTGGTGAAATTGATGAAATTGAGGCGTTAATTCCTAAATGTACCTATGAGGGAATGGTAAATATGAATCAGTCGCTCTATAAGCTGTATGAGGATGGGCGGATTACGGAAGAGACAGCCGTAGAAAACTCACCGAAGCCCAATGAAATGGCTCAGATGTTACGGGGTCGTATGTAATTTTAGAGATGTTGCGTTGCAACATCTCTAAACAAAAAGAGTCTCGCAATTCGAGACTCTTTTTGTTTTATACTCCCTTCCCACCCAAAGAATAGGCGTTAGAAAGTGAATAATTAGGCGTGCGCGGCTTCG
>DCSN01000227.1:20604-34422 GCA_002325645.1 Pseudanabaena sp. UBA1465 | reverse complement strand
AAGAGCGTCAAATTGCGGCACAGGCTAAGGCAGAATTGCAAGAATTAAAAGCAAAGATGCGATCGCTTGGTATTGAATAAGATCTGTGGGGTTGTCTCCCCGCTTTCGGCAAATGCGATCGCCGAGACAGATCTAAATATGCCTGTTGTTTGTCCCTATGCGATCGCCGATGTGTTGGAACGCAATCTAGAAGTTGGGGAGCAATGAAACAAGTTACTACTGAGTTGTTAGAACAAATTACCCAAAAACTGGCAGCAACTTTGAACCCAGAGCAAATAATCTTGTTTGGATCTTATGCCTATGGTGAACCTAATGAGGATAGCGACATTGACCTAATGGTAATTGTGTCGCATTCTGATGAACCGCGTTATCGGCGATCGCGTCTAGCTTATAGGGCATTGCGTGGCATTGGTATTGCTAAAGATATCATTGTGATGACTCGCGCAGAGGTCGAGCGTAAGGCTAATGTCCGAAGCTCACTAGTTTATCAAGTCCTAACTCAAGGTAAGGTTTTGTATGGATAGTCCCAAATATGAGGAGGTTCAGCAATGGCTTATCAAGAGTCAAAGAGATCTCAAAGCGGCTTGGGTGCTATTTAATCACGAAGAGTCTCTGCTAAATTGACACAATTAAAAAATCCAGTCGAAATACCGAGCTAATTATTTAGCGTATTATGATATCGTGATTAAATTGCTAAATTTATGGGCTGAAGAGTTAAAGTTATGCAATATTTATCATCAAGTTCAATTTTTAATAATTTATCTAATATCTTAGAAATAGTTAAACGAGAACCTGTTGTTATTTCTCAAGAGCAAGAGGAGGTAGCTGTTGTAATATCTATGAAAGAATATAAAAAAATTCTATCTAACAATATTAAAGATTTTCAATATTTCTGTGATCAGGTGGGACAAAAAGCACAGGAAAAGGGGTTAACAGAAGAAAAGCTTTTTGATATTTTGACAAATGACTAAGCCATATTTTGTCATTGACAACAATATTTTAATAAGCCGATTGCTTTTACCTAATTCTATTCCTGCTCAAGCGGTGAGTTTCCGAAGAAACTTTACAGGAATTAGCAAATGTCTTTGAACGTCGAAAGTTTGATAAGTATGTCTCAGTTGAGGAAAGAAAAGAATTCATCCGTAAATTGGATATCATTGCTCAAAAAGTAGAAATTATTAAAAATATTAAAGTTTGTCGTGATTGCAAGGATGATAAGTTTATAGAGTTAGCAGTTAATGGTAAAGCTAGTTTGATAATAACTGGAGATGAAGATTTGCTGATTATCAATAATTTTGAAGGTATAGAGATCTTAACTCCTAAAGAATTTGTAACAAATTTTAGTTAAATATGTCGGATACGGTAATCAAGGTCGAAAATTTGAGTAAGCGCTATGTGATTGGACCTCAGCATCAGGAGCATTATGTGACTTTGCGGGATGCGATCGCTTGGTATTGAATGATATGTCTTTATTCCTAACAAGAAAATCTAGATAGTAAATTGTCATAAATTACCTCTAGTTTGCGAGTTTGCTTATGCAAGTCAAATAAAGTTTTGACTCTATGAATACCATTCTCACTGAAATATTGCCATAGTAAATCATTTTCCAATAGATTAATAATGGATCTAGCTAATTCTTCCACATTACCCTCAGATACTAGCAAGCCTGTTTTATCATCTGCAACAACTTCAGGAATTCCACCTGTCCTAAAACTAACTACAGGTAAGCCCATTGCCTGAGCCTCAGCAAATACCATACCAAAAGCTTCAGTTAATCCAGATGGTTCAGTAATACTAGGGACGCAGAAAACTTGCGATCGCCGCATCCAGTCTCGGATAATTTCTGGAGGCTGATATCCCAAAAAGCGATACCTTTTTATTCTTGTTTGCGCTAATTCCTCAAGTTCATTCCTCAAATGACCATCACCAATAATAATTAGTTCAGATTCAGGCACAATTGATTGAACTCTTTCCATAGCCCGAATCAAATATTGACAACCCTTAAATTCAACTAATCTACCTACAAAAAGCACTATAGGTTGCCGTATTGTCTCAAAATCTGCTTGAAATTTATTAGTATCTACCCCAATATAATGAACAAGAACTTTGTCGGTTGGACATCCTACATTTATCAAGTTGTCACGAATAAACTGAGAGACAGCAATACATAAACTGACTTCTTTAAAAAGTTTTTTGCGACGTTTTAGGTAAAGTTTAAACGATAAACTAGGTATGTTTAAACTTGTCTCTGATAGAATCGCATCGTATCCATGAAAGGTAGTAACTAACGGAATATTGAAATGCTTAGCAATAGGTAAACTCCATAAGCCATCTGGACCAAAATGAGCATGAATTAGACATGGATTTTCTATGGCGATCGCCTTTAGCCAATCAACATCAAGATAGCCAAATAGCTTGAATAGAAGCCTACTTAAAGTTGCATATCTGGTAAAATCGCTCAAATTTAACTGTTTAAAATTAGGACTAATTAATCTGTTTTGATCTGTACTTTTGAGAGTCCCAACATAAAATGCTGAGTACCTAGATAGGGCTGACACCTGTGCAGGAATAAAAGTCTCAGAATATGGAAGTAATAAATCGCGGTAAATAAGAATATTTTGGTTCACATTAAATTTCTCTTTAGGTAGCTTTTCCACTTATATAGTTTAGTTTTTAAATAATGAAAACTAATTCGAGGTAAATACTGCAATCTCTCTTGAATAGTCCAAAATTCATCTATATATTGAGAACTTTCAGGGATATTAAAAGTCTTACGCCAGCCAATTTGTGCTAGTAGTTCACCAAATCCTCTAGCAAATACTTTATTTGCAAATAATTTAATTCTGGGAAATTGTTGTCTAAGGTAATACCCTGTCAATAATCCAATTTCTGATGCTTTAATCTGAACGTCGTCCCGAAAAGTAAAATGATTAGATTGATGTATTCTTTGAGATGCTAGTGGTTTATTATAGATAATTCCAGATGATAAGAATAAGGCAGCAAACTTTACATAATTATCACTTGTAATCTTTATAAAATTTGGCATTGGCAGGATATGAGTTAAGACTTTACGTCTAAAACATAATCCACTTGTTGCTGGAGGTATAAAATTAAATTTTTTACCTTTTCTCAATGTTTCTTGAACATCAATTATTTCAATGTTTTTATAGATAGATTTATCTAATATATTTAGATTTTCTATCAAATTTGATTGGGAATTGATATATTTTAGCTTATGAAATATCCAGTTAATTTGCTCGTAGTCTTCAAACATCTGAATACATTCTTCGATTTTTGTTAGGTAGAATGTATCATCGGCATCTAAGAGAAAGATAAACTCACCTTTACTAGCAGCAAAACCTGCATTAAAAGCCGAAGCTTGTCCTTCATTTTGTTTGAATATGGCATTAATGCGATCGCCAAAACTTGAAATTACGTCTCTTGAATTATCTGTAGAACCGTCATCAACAACTATAATCTCAATATCTCGATAAGTTTGATTTAAAGCACTCTCAATAGCCTGACCGACAAATTGGGCATAATTATAATTATTAATTAAAATACTTGCAGTCTTATTTTGATATTTCATAGATCAATGAAGTCATATACTTGTCTGCACAAAAAACAAAATCTGATTCGGTACAATCCATAAACTCTTCAAGGGTTTTCAATAAAATAAGATACTTCTCTGAAACAGAAAATACTTTATATTGTAAGTTAATTAGAAAGTTGTAAATATTCTGCTTGCTATCTGTATTGCCCCATATTTCTATAATTAAGGTCGGTTTTTGTTTAGATATTAAATCTCGTCCTCCCATGATCACAGCCCACTCATGACCTTCAACATCAATTTTAACAAGGCTAGGATGTAAGTTATTTGTTGCACAATAATCATCTAATTTTTTAGATCTCACTGATGTTTTTAATGCTGGCTCATCTTTTTCTGCATTAACTTGAGAAAGGCTACTCAAGTAAGTTGAACTGGATATAAAAAAATCTATCGTTGTATCTTCATCCGATAAAACACATTCTTCAATAACTAGATTATCTAAATGATTAATTAATGCAACTTCTCGTACAAATTGATTACAACTAGCTTGAGGTTCAAATAAAATACAATGATAACCATGCAAAAGAAACGCATAAGACCTCAATCCATGATTAGCACCAATATCAAAAAATATTTTATTCCCTTGATTATGTTTAATATAAAATTCTGAGAATTGCCTAATTTGAGGCTCTGCCCAACGAGAACTCAAAGCTACTTGCCATGAGACCAATGGATATGAGGATGAAACAGGCATTAAAATTTCTTTGTTTAAGTATATATCCTTCCACAAAAAAGTTTTAGTGATTCTAGAACTATCAAACAATTTAACAAATAAATTTATAAATTTACCTCCTAAATGAACATAAATATTATTAAATATATTTCTTGGAAGATCGTAGGCAAGTAACAATGTGCCTATCTCGGAGAAGAATATTTTTATAAATTTATTGATTTCCATGATTTTATAAGTATTTTAATATTTTATTTTTCTATGACATTACTTGCTTTTTGAAACATTACTAAATTATCAATATGAGCAAATAAATAAAGATGATCTTTGATTTCAAATACAGCTTTTCTTGTTCCAGCAAAACACAATTGATCTGTGTCGTGCAAAGCTAAAATCCCTCCATCTAAAAGTTTAGGTAGCCAAGTTTGAATATCAAATGATGTATTTAAATAATCATGTACTGCATCAATAAATATAAAGCTAATATTTTTGTGTTGCCAATTCTTTATTGCCTCTCCTGAAGAACAAGATTTGTGAATGATATTTTTATGTCCTTTTGTTACTTCTACAAAAATATTAAAATCTTGCTTTTCTCCACCATAACCAATATATGGATCAATAGCAATCACATTACGTGATGTATTTTTTGCAATTACTTGAGTAGTAGCACCACGATAGCAACCAATTTCAACTACAACACTGTCTTGGAATTTTTCGGTGATTTCTATCCCAGCCAGTAAATACTGCATTTGGATAGGTGTGACTGCTGTATTTAGATAGTCAGCTTGCGGAACAGGAGACAAATTAACAATTAGTTTTTGAGGTAATGCATATTTATCAAAATTTATTTTAGATATATACTCGATAATCTTAAGCTGTAGTAAAAATATAAGCCTAATAGGATGTCTCCTAGAATATGTACTTAAAATTACGAAAGGATCGGATTTAGATTTCATTGTTTTCTGATAAAATGCTAAAAAAGACTTGCCTGAGTCTATCAACTGAATGTAGCTTTTTATACTCTTCAAATCCTCGGTTTTCTGAATATTGATAAATATCTTCTTGGTCAAGTAGAAGTTTTAAGGAACTAATATGCTGCACTACATTATCTTCGTCTACACTTGCCCCTAGATTAAATTTGTCAACCCTACTAGCCATACAATAACCTGATGCGACTAATATTTTCTTTTTGAATATAGCAGCTTTAGTTAAAATGTTGCTACTGCTAGGAAATTTTTTGTAAACTGCATATAACACATCACATTGTTTAACTAGAGCGTTAAACTGTGACTCTTCAGATATTCTATCAAAATAGAAAAAGCAGTTTAATGGGTTAGAGTTGACAAAATGAGTAATTATTTTGATTTCATCAAGTGAGAATGTATCCTTAGCAAGCACTCCAGCAAAGATGAAAAACCAAGGCTCTTGGGTAGTCTTCTTCGCGATTTCAATTAAAGACAGAATACCCTTACGCTTTTCTAAGTATCCCAGTAAACCGATGACCTTTTTACCATCTGCGGCTTTTCTAACTTTTTGAACAATATCGCAAGTTACATCCACAGTTGCATCATCTGCTACATCAGGAAATACAACAATTTTCTTACCTAAATATTTTAAATTAATTGCGCGTACTTCATCAAGAACAGCGATCGCTTTACATTTTGTTGACCTTAATATTTTGTATGCATCAGGTTTATTAATAGAATTTTGGATATCTCTACTTCCTGCTTCTATATGGAAGATTAAGCCACTCCATTGATATGGAAAGATTAGTTCTACTATCTTATAGACTAGACTGCAAACCCATGCCGAGTAGCCTAAATAAATATATCCATCTAACCAACTAAAGAATATTAGATTGGGATTAACGCCAAATTTCTTCTTTGCCTTTTTTATGGCGATCGTAGTTAACCACCATCTAGATAAGGTAGGATATAGCGCTCCCATTCCTAAAACTTTTATAGGGAATGACCTAGCTTCTTTTAGTAATTCAACTCTGAGTTGAGAAACTTTATCTGGCATTGTTTTCTCAATGAGTGAGTATACTTCATTAGGTTTAGGACACAAGACGATTACACAATAGTTGTGTTGCAAAATAATTTGCGTAAATAGCTTGATATAAGTCAGATGATGTCCCTGCCAACGTGGATCTACAAGTATGATCGTTTTGTTTATCAATTTTGACTATAGTATCCTGAACTCTATATCAAGAATTATACCAATGGATTAATCAGTTTGTACTGAAGTGATAGAGTGTACACAAAATCAAAAGTTAGCCATTACCAGAAATAGCGCCGTGAGTATTTCATCTAAATATCTCATGAACACAAAAAAAGAATTAAAAGTTCCTGTTGTTTTCTTTATCTTCAACCGTCCAGATACCACACAACAGGTGTTTGATAAAATCAGAATGGTTAAGCCATGTCAACTTTTTATAATTGCTGATGGTGCAAGAAACAATAAGCAAGGAGAGGCTGAAAAATGCCAGCAAGTTAAAAAAATCATTAATTCAATTGATTGGGAATGCGAAGTATTGACTAATTATTCAGATATTAATTTAGGCTGTAAAAAAAGAATATCAACTGGATTAGATTGGGTGTTTAGTCAGGTTGAATCAGCGATTATTCTTGAGGATGACTGTTTACCCGATCGCTCTTTCTTTCCATTCTGTGAAGAATTATTAGAGAAATATCAAGATGATCGGCGTATTTTTGCCATATCAGGTGATAACTTTCAAGATGGTAAATCTCGCACAAACTATAGCTACTATTATTCCCTATACAATCATTGCTGGGGCTGGGCTACATGGCGGCGAGCTTGGCAACATTATGATGTGGAAATGAAATTATGGGAAACTATTCGCGATGGTGATTGGCTAGACGATATCTTGCAAAATAAGGCAGCAGCAAAATATTGGAAACACAAATTTCAACAGACATATATGGGGAAATTTGATACATGGGACTATCAATGGACTTTAAGCTGTTGGCTGCAAAGTGGATTGACTATTCTGCCAAATCAGAATTTAGTATCTAATATTGGTTTTGACCAGCAATTAAGTACACATACAAAAAATAGAAATAGTCCTTTTGCGAATATGCCCACAGAGATGATGCAATTTCCCCTAAAGCATCCACCTTTTGTTATCCGCGATCGCCAAGCGGACGACATTACCTATAAAAAGTTATTTAGCCTCTGGTCACGACTTAATCGTAAGCTGAGAGAGTATTTATAGCCATGGATTCAGCTATGTATATATGCCCAGTGTGTGAACATGCCCAACATAAACACCTTTACACAATTGACCAAGGAAAACTCTTAACTTGCCAAAATTGCCAACTAGTGTTTTATGTGCCACGACCTACACAAGATGAACTAACCACTTTTTACGATCAACAATCCTATCGACAGGACTATGCTCAAAGTGTAATGTCTAGTCACAATTTCACGAAAAATAGATATCAAGAATTAAAAAAAATCGTCTCTAAGCAGCAACCTAATTTATTCAATAAACCACATAAAACATTTCTTGATGTTGGCTGCGGTTTAGGAGATTTATTACAATTCGCGATCGCAGATGGATGGCAGGTCTATGGAACAGAGATATCTCCCAAAGCTGTCCTACAAGCTCAGGAAAATATTCGTGAGCAGATTTTAGTTGGGGATATTTTATCTTTGGATCTACCAGAAGCTCATTTTGATTTAATTACGATCTACCATGTAATTGAACATTTGATCGACCCTATTCCCACTCTCAAAAAACTACAAAAACTACTCAGCCCTGAAGGGATCTTATTTATTGAAACTCCAAACTTAGATAGTTTAGGATCAAAAATCAGAGGCAAAAACTGGTCAAATATTGTCCCTCCCGAACATATAAATTACTATAGTTCTCAGTCACTAGCTAACA
Source organism: Pseudanabaena sp. UBA1465 (assembly GCA_002325645.1). Lineage (GTDB taxonomy): Bacteria > Cyanobacteriota > Cyanobacteriia > Pseudanabaenales > Pseudanabaenaceae > Pseudanabaena. Next base: position 26,232 of record DCSN01000227.1, on the reverse strand, counting down.
GCTTGACAATTGCAGGTTTTGATAATTTTAAATTATTTACAAATGCTCCTTACAAAATTGAATCTGTCTCAAATTGGAGCGAACCATTACAAATGGTTGCAAGATTTATCTACAAGATCACTCCTATTTTTGGCATGGGTACAGCTTTACAAGCTATTGTATTTCCATCGAACAAACAGTAATTAAATTGCTTTATATCTAAAATTTTATATGATGTCATAATTAATAATCTCTTTAAATTCTTAAATTATGCAACTTCTTTACACTCTCACAACTTATCCCCCCGCGATCGGTGGCGGACAACTACATCAACATTTAATCGCCCAACAACTCAAACAACATCATCAAATTCAAGTCTTTACCCATTGGCATCAAAATCGCACTGACTGGCTAATGGGGACTACTATTAACGCACCATCCCAAAGCAAGGATTACATCATTGATGATATTCCCGTGCATTGTATGGGCATGAACCTTATTGACAAAGCTCGGTTATTTCCCTATTTACCCCTTTATTATCCGTGGATGGATCTCGCGTTACCACCGATCGCCAATTGCATCAGTCGCTATCTCGATCAATATGCCCAATCTGCTGACCTAATCCATAATGTTCGCATTGGTCGAGAAGGATTAAGCTATGCATCTTACCAAATAGCCAAGAAATACGATATTCCCTTTATTTTCACCCCCGTGCATCATCCAAGGTGGGTCGGCTGGCGTTATCGCGCCTACATCAAACTCTACCAACTTGCCGATGCCGTAATTGCCCTCACCGAAACCGAAAAACAAACCCTGATTAACTTAGGCGTTGACCGCGATCGCATCTCAGTCACGGGCATAGGACCAGTCTTAGCCGAAAATGCCGATAGTCAAGCTTTCAAAGAGACTTATAAAATCGCCGATCCTATCATTCTTTTTTTAGCCCAACATTATCCATACAAGGGTTATCAACAACTACTCCAATCTGCCCCGATCGTTTGGAAAAGGTTTCCCGAAGCTCAGTTTGTATTTGCGGGCCCCGCGATCGCTAACTCAGAAAAATATTTTAAAAATCAAGACCCTAGAATTCATCGTCTCGGCGCTTTATCATTTCAGGACAAAACTAACGCTTTAGCCGCCTGTACCCTGCTTTGTGTGCCATCAAGCCAAGAAAGTTTTGGTGGTGTTTATACCGAAGCGTGGCACTTCGATAAACCTGTGATTGGTTGTAATATTCCCGCCGTCTCTGAAGTGATTGAGCATGGTACTAACGGCTATCTCGTCAGTCAAAATCCTTTAGAAATTGCCGATGCAATTTGTCAGATCCTGATGAACCCAAGCCAAGCCCTAAAAATGGGACAAAATGGCAATCACAAGCTTCATGCAAAATTTACATGGAATAGAATTGCCGAGATGACCGCAGATGTTTATCAAAAAATCTTGTAGGGCGATGCGCTGCCAATTATTTCATTTATTGATCAGAAATACCAAGCGATCGCATTTTTGCCTGCAACGCTTGCAACTTAGCCTCAGCTAAATCTGCACGATTTAGCTGCTCTTGAGCTTTAACACGCTCCTGCTCAGCTTTAATACGCTCCTGCTCAGCTTTAATACGCTCCTGCTCAGCCTTAGCCCGTTCTTGATTCGCTTTTTGAATTTCCCTTTGCGCGGACTCTTGCGGCGTGGGTGATAAAATCCCTTCTAGGGAAAAATAGCGTAGTTCGCGATCATGAATCCCTAGAAACATTCCTAATACTTCACTCCATAGCCAACCTTGAGGATTAGGGGTAATCGGCTGATAGCGATTGATATCTAATCTAAAACCCGCAAACTCTAATGTGTCAGGGGAAAAATAAAAGTATTCGGGAGTGTGGAATCTTTCCGCATATAAGTTGCGCTTTAAAGTGCGATCATTATCTGCTGTTGAATCAGACAAAAGCTCAATAATCAGATCGGGATAACGTCCATCTTCTTCCCAAACTACCCATGATTTGCGTGGCGATCTAGTGGTGTTTTTGACTAGAAAAAAGTCGGGACCGCGAAAGTCATGATTTTTTAGTTGTTGACGGCTAAAATAAATTGTAAGATTTGCGCCAATAAAAAAGTCATTACGATCTTGCCAAGTCCATTCGAGACAGGTTACAAGTAATAACAACTGCATATAATGCAAAGAACTTTCCATCTCAGGCTCATCACTCAAAAGTTGACTCGCATCAGGCATTTGCATTTCTAGTTCACGGGCGGTAATTGCTGCCATGTATGGAATCTCCGTGATGCACTTTCAAAGATTATAACTGATGTTACGTGGAAGGAAGATTGCCCTCACCCCCCCAGCACCCTCTCCCAGACAGAAGAGGGGGAGCAAAATCCGTGAAATTCTTGTTCCCCTCGCCCTTTGGGAGAGGGGCTAGGGGTGAGGGTCTTAGAAACTTCCACGTAACATCAGATTGTAACTAAAAATTTCTTTATAAGTATGTAGGCTTAATTAAATATAAAACCCTAAAACCTGCGGCGCAGGCTGCGCGTGCGCCGCAGGTTTTAGATCTGGTTTTTAATTATGCCGATGTACTTACAACATGGCAACCACAGCAGATGAAGTCTGGCAACGTGATATCTATAAACTCTTGAACTAGCCAAGCCTTTTTCATGTCTTCTTTAGTCAACATAATTTTTAACCCCTGCTCTTTGTCCTTACCAAGTTTATAAACTAAAACCGCTTTCACAAAGTCTAACGCTATTTGCTGAAAGCTAGAATCATCAATCTGTTGGCGGGTTTGAGCGATTAATGATTTTGCAGCCGCGATCGCCACATCCTCATTAGCAATCACCAACTCCGCAACATTAATCCCGATCGCCTGATTAGGATCAATGCTCAACTCATCCAGATAAACGCGATGAAGCTGGGGCAGCAAGCCTCGATATTGATGAGGAAAATCTGGCTCAATACTCCGTTTTGCAAAAACGATCACAGCTTGCCAATCTTGAGTTGGCTGATATTGCCTCAAATATTGCCTCAAATAGATGAATATTTCACGAAAGAAACGCCAATAAAAACTAGCATCTTTCTGAAGATTTTGGGAGCGCTAAATGTTGTCAGTTTCTCGTAAAGCCAAATCAACCCCAACCGCAAACCCTTCTTGTAGAGCCTCTAGTGTCCGCGACTTCAAACTAGGATTTTGTTGCAAATGCCGAGCGATCGCCGTTTAAGAAATTTGATTAATTTTTGATTAATTTAATGAAGTTATGATGAAGCTTTTTGTATGTTATAAAACAAATCATGATCGTGCTACAATCATAATTCTGCTAAAATATTGAACCGAATCACGCAGAATTTTAGAGCCATAAACCCATGATTAAGTTGAGATTAAAGCGATTTGGCAAGAAATTTGAAGCCAGCTATCGCATCGTTGTCGTCAATAGCACCAGCCGTCGCGATGGTCGTCCCCTTGCTGAGCTTGGTTTCTACAACCCACGCACCAAAGAAACCCAACTAGATGTACCTGCGATCGTCGATCGCATCAAGAAAGGCGCTCAACCTACCGACACAGTACGTCGCATCCTTGAAAAAGCCAAGGTATTTGAACTAGTTAGCGCCTAAATCACTTAACTCAAAATAGTTAAATTTTTTGCCTAACTGCAACACCTGACCATAATGCCTGACTACAACGCCTTAATTAGTTTTTTGCTAAAGCCATTACTGACTCATCCCGATGCCTTGCGGGTAGACTTTGAGTCCAATAGCAATAGCGATCGCGTCTGGATCAGAGTTGCTTTCGATCCAGACGATCGGGAGCGAATTTTTGGTAGAGGGGGAAGGACAATCCAATCGGTGCGAACAGTTGTGATGACCGCAGCCCAAGAAGTTGGTCATAACGCTAGGTTTGAGGTTTTTGATCCCACCCCCAACACAAATTCCGATCATTACTACGATCAAAATGATCGAGATTCAGAGCAAGAGCGATCACAAGTTCAAGTTGAGCGTCCTCGGATCAATGTTGAAAAACCAAAACGACGGGAAATCATTAGTTAAAATAAAAAAGGGTCGCTAAGCGACCCTTTTTTATGGCTAAATTTTTTATAGCTAAAGTGGAATCAAAACTATGAATGTTGGCGCGGAAATTCTTTGCATCGGGACAGAGTTATTACTAGGAGAAATCCTTAATAGCAATGCCCAGTATTTAGCACAGCAACTTGCCTTGTTAGGAGTGCCACATTTTTATCAAACCGTTGTCGGTGATAACCCCGATCGCATTCATCAGGCTCTCGCAATTGCGGCTAGTCGCTCTAACCTAATTATTACTACGGGTGGACTAGGCCCAACCCCCGACGATCTGACCACTGAGGCGATCGCCAGCTTTTTCAATACGCCGATGCAAGAGCGTCCCGAAATTTGGGAACGCATCCAGCAGATGGCAGCAGAAACAGGCAAGACACTGACTGCCAACAATCGTAAGCAAGCCTTACTGCCCAAGGGTGCAGAAATCTTACCTAATCCCGTCGGAACTGCCCCTGGCATGATCTGGGAACCACAGCCAAATTTGTTAATTCTCACCTTTCCTGGTGTACCCAATGAACTTTATCCGATGTGGCAGCAAACTGCCGCACCCTTACTGCTATCCCGAAATTATGGACAAGGTACATTTCACTCTAAAGTATTGCTGTACTGGGGGATCTCTGAATCAGCCCTAGCCACTAAAGTCAATCATTTATTTGATCTCAAAAATCCCACGGTTGCCCCCTATGCTAATTACGGACAGGCAAGACTAAGAATCACCGCGAGGGCAAATACCCAAGAAGAGGCGATCGCCTTAATTGCCCCCGTCGAAGCAGAAATCCGCGAACTCACAGGCGAGTTTTGCTACGGCACTGATGAGGACACCTTAGCAAGTGTGGCAGGTCAACTATTACTATCAAGAGGTCAAACCCTTGCTGTTGCTGAGTCCTGCACAGGCGGATGGTTAGGACAAACCCTCACCGAAGCATCAGGCAGTTCTAGTTATTTTCTCGGCGGCGTAATTAGCTATAGCAACGAGGTCAAAGCTAATTTATTAGATGTCGATCGCCAAATTCTCGATCAGCATGGAGCCGTCAGCGCGATCGTGGCGGAACAAATGGCGCGAGGAGTCAAAGCAAAACTCCAATCTGATTGGGGGATCAGCATTACAGGGATCGCGGGACCAACGGGCGGCACGGAGACAAAACCCGTGGGCTTAGTTTATGTGGGGATCGCCGATCCTGTGGGCAATGTCGAGGCGATCGAGCTACGTTTTAGTCCCTCTAGAGGTAGAAATTGGATCAGAATGGCAACTGTAAGCTCAGCTTTAGATTTGTTTATAAAAAGATTTGTTATGATTGGGTAAATAAACCTAGATGATCATAGGGAGCCAAGCATAGTGAAAGCGATCAAGAAAGCACTGAAAGAGATCGGCGAGATTCTAAATCGCGTTTTGGAAGCCCTTTTGGGACAAAATCAGCCCCAACCTGAGTTGATTCCTATACCAGTAAGAAATAACTCTCGTCGCAACCACCGCTACTAAAGTTAATTAAGACTCGCAATGCGAGTCTTATATTTTGGGAGGGGGAGCAAACAGATAAAGGCAACGCGATGCGTCGATTTTATTTGTCGAAAAAAGAAGCAGTAATTTTTGT
>DCSN01000227.1:0-20537 GCA_002325645.1 Pseudanabaena sp. UBA1465 | reverse complement strand
ACAAAAATTACTGCTTCTTTTTTTTTTGATTATTTTGGTTTTCAATCAGCGCAAAGCGATGTATAGATTTATAGTGACATACCCGACACTTATTTTGTAAACAAATAGAGTGCGGGACTTCCCACTCACGTTAGTTCAAGATTTAATAACAGGTTTAAAAATAGTGATTACAAACTTATTACATAGACTAAGTAGACTAAGGCTCTTATTGCTAACATTGCGCCTCGATTTTTATACAAGTGAGGTGCAGAGGATTGTTTCCCCGCCAAAGGCGGGGAAACAATCCCATACTTCACTAGACTGGAAAACGCTATATAAGAGTGCGTGTTTTGGCGCGATCGCCTTACTACTTAGCTTTAATTTATTTACAGCCCCAGCATGGGCTTTACAGGTATCAGATATCCCCGATCTCGCTGAGATCAAAACCTTGACTAATCAGACTTGGGTGATTGATGACTCGGAAGTGCTGAGTCCTTTAACCAAAAGTACGATCGCGGGCAAAGCAGAAAAAATCGCCGAACAAAAGAGTGTTGAAATTCATGTGGTCGCCATTCAACGCATTGATTTGGGACAGCCTGCGTCAGAGTTTGCCGCCGAGCTATTTGATAAATGGTTCCCCACAGACTCAAATAAAGCGAATCAAGTATTACTCTTGCTCGCCACTGAAGATCATCGCACTGCGATTCAAACTGGCGCAAAGGTTAAAGAATTAGTACCAGAGAGTATTGCCACCAGTATCGCCGATGAGACAATGCTTTATCCTGCGCGTAAAGCCAACTATAACCAAGCCGTCAATGAAGGTGTGGCGCGTTTAGAAGCAGTTCTCAACGGCAATCCCGACCCAGGTGCGCCGCTATTAGCGGTGGAGGAATCGGAGACGAGTAATTATGCGACTAAAGAAGAGACTGAAGCAAGTTCTTCTAATCTAGTTGTAATTTTGCTACTGATTTTGTCAACGTTGCTGCCGATGGCGACCTATTACTGGTTGCAGGGCAAACCCTAAATCACAAATAAAGGAGCGCATAGCGCTCCTTTATTACTCATAACTATCCTGCACTAAATTTGGAGGAGTCACAGCGCGAGTCACTCTCACCTTATGGCTTTCTCGCTGAGTCTGAGCTTCGATCGCGATCGCTTCAAAAGCAACATCAATGCTGCTGAGGGGGATAGAAATATTGGTACGGGTTTCAATCAACTGGGTATTGGGAACAACACTAAAATCTAATAACCAACGGGGTCCATCAATAATTGTGCGGGTTTGCAAGTCCTTAATCCAGAACTTCACAAAGAACTTAGGCGCGATCGCAGGTAAGCGCACTGTTACCATCATCGGTGTTCCTGACACAATCTCACCGAAGGGAATAATTAGCTCAGGAATGGGAACTGGCTCCTGTTCTGACAAAGCTTGAGGAGAAGAATCTTGAATATTGCGAATAGTTTGGGCAGTTTCCGAAAGAGCCGAAGCTGATATATTTCTGTTTAATCCTGTTAATCCTGAAATAGGAAAGCTATTCGGGTCGATCGGATCTTCCCAAACATATTCATTCAAAATGAGATCGGGAAGATTGGGGGCAAGTAAACGATCTAGTTCCAGATCTAGTTCGCGATCTAATTCCGCAAAGCTATTTTCTTCAGCGATCGTCAGTGGCTGTTCTGGATAATCGACATCAATTGACAATCCAGATAATTCCTCAGGATCGCTTAAAGAATCACTCGGAACAAAATTATCGAGTAATAACTCCTCATTACGTTGACTAGCCCTTTGAGCAGCGATCGCCTCAGATGATAGGGTTTGTAGTTTATTAAGAAATCGATTGCTCTGACCAGAGGCATTCTTAGTAGCTTGATTGAAAGTGGGCAATGGTTGATCTCGTAAAGTTTCTAATTTTTGCTGCTCTAACAATTCCTCATAATCATTAGGAAGTTCTTCTTCAAAGCTATAGAACAATTCTGGCTCGTCTTCATTGGCTAAATTAGAAGACAAAATAGCATCGTTGCTATTGGATTCCAAGAGATCCGTGAGCGCAAATTCCGCCTCTATTTGCTGAAGCTCATCCACTTCTACCTGTGGAAAACCCTGCGCGTAATCCTCAGATATGGGAAGATTCTCCAGATTCACAGCAGGATCAATCGTCCTTTTTTTCAGTGGTGGTAAAGGTGGCAAAGAGACAGCAACAATGTGCTGTTGAACTTCTTGAGCCGCTATCTCTGGGGATTTGGGCTTATTAGAAGGCAAAGGTGGCAAACTCAAAACGTGAGCTAATTTCGGTTTCGGCGCTGGTTCAGTCACAACATTTTCTGTTAGTTGTGCTGCCTGTGGAAAACTCTGTGGAGATTGTGGATAACTAGCAGAGTCGATCGCTTCTTCCGAAGGTAAATCATCCACATCAGAACTATCTGAATTCTGGTATTCCTGAGCTTCTTTGAGCATCTCAGATAGAACTCGCGATGCAGGGTAGGAAACAGCGATCGCCTGTTGAGTCACAAACAAATCACCATACTGCTGAAAGTCTTTTTGAGGATGAATCTGAACTTCCCCAATCAAAACTTGAATTTGCGATGGTGGCGGTACATTAACTTGATAAGCAAAGGGAATTGCACCTGTTGCATTATGGCGATCGCCTAGCCTAACGATTGGATAGCGCTCATTTAGAACTACTTCGAGGGTTTGCGGATCTTTAAGACTAACTTCAATCTCTCCTTTAGTATAAGCCTCACCAACGAGATTAAAGCTATTATCTTCATTCACAATATACTGAGGCTGTTGTAAGCGCAGCAATATTCTCGGTTGCAGTGCGGATTCACTCTGGTCTTCATCTTGCTGATCACCCTTCTCGTCAGCACTTAAAAGCTCTGGACTTACTAGCTCGGAAAGATTGCGGCGATCGCTAGTTAGTTCTTTCTGATTATCTAGTTCTAAATCATCATTCTCATTCTCAATTTCGTCATTAAACAACGCAAACTCTTCAAACATCGATTGAACGAGTTCAGTGGAGCGCTGTTCCGCAATATCTAAAATTGGAGAACTATAACGAAGAGGAGTTGGTTCCGTTTGCTCTATTCCTAGCGCATTTGTATGGAGCTCTGTGGGAAATTCTGGATAGGTTTCAACATCATCTTCAGGATCGCTATATTGCCATTCTGAGCCAAAGTCCGAAGAGATGGGAATTACATCAAATTTAACTGTTCTTTTCCACAGAGAAGTATCATTCGCGTTTTGAGATTCAGATTCAATATCAGTTTGCGAATCAGAGGTCACAGACAGACAGTCAATTTGCCATAGCCCAGGGACAAAACTGGTATAGGGCATCACGATCAACAAACCATCGTGGCTGAGGCGTTTAACGATTTTTTGTTGCAGAGGTTGATGCCGCACATCGGCAAGAGGACGATAGGCGATCGCAATGCCAACTGACACGTTCGCTAAATCAGAGCGTGCAGCGAGTCTGTACTGCCCTTCCAAAATCTCAACAGTGGGAGACTCTAGGGGCAACCAGGACTTGTCACCTTTGCGTTGTAACAAAAACTCCCAGTTTTCCATGGCGGCGATCGCAAGTTAAATCGGTAAGGTGTGTTTAGATGCAAATACTAACCCATCTGGGCTGGTATAGCAATCAAACGAAAAAGAGAGTGATGGCGCTTTGTGCCATCACTCTCTTTTTCCTCAAAGCCGAACCAAGGATTTTTTGAAAGTGTTGCAAAGCAACACTTTCAAAAAATCCTTGGTTCGTTTGCTCGACAAGTGTTACAGGCTAAATAGAAAGCCCTAATTTCAGACCTAAAGCCGCATGGACAAATAGCAATAGAACGATCGCACTACCCAAATAAGCATGGGCATTACGCAGCAATTGCTTATTACCACCAAATCCAGTTAGTGAAATCGCCGCATTAACCGCCAGCAAAGTCAGAACTACAGAGCCTGTAATGAAGTGTGGACTCTCCAAGATCGGCTTACCCTGCATAATTAATGAAAGCAACCCACCACTGTAGCCCAAGGCTAAGAAAGTGGTCATCAAAGGGGCAACCTTGCGATGATCGGCTTTATTTTTAATCGCAATATCAGTATCCGTAACCGTGCGACCACGCCATCCTGAAATTGCGACAAAGGAACCCATCGCGAAAATCACGATCGCCATGAAAAACGGATGTCCCCAGTGAGTAACTGGTGCGGGAACATTAAGAGATTTGAATTGATCGGCAATGGGCTGAAGGGAATCAGCGATTTTAGTAGCAAATTCAGTCATAGATTTAGCAGAGTTGGAAGAACAAATTTTGAAGAACAAATACAGGCACTAACCACAAAAAATCTTTACAATTTTTAATAATTTTAGCGTTTATTTGGATCCCCACATAAACGAAGATGGGGCGATCCGTTAATTTTATTTATTCAGGTTTTATTCGAGTTTTTGTTAGCAAATCCAACTTATGCCCCACATTAAAAAGCTAACTTGAATCAGTATTTTTTAAGAATTTTAAATAATACTTAAATGTTATTTAAAAAATACAAGATCGCCATTCAGGCTAATTTTGGGTCTAATTTTGGATCTAATTTTTTCGTATTTTCAAATATTTCTGTCTAATTCACCTCTAAGAAAATCAAAATATTGCCATTTTGCCTGTGGAAAACCTGTGGATAACTCTAAAACTTCTGTGGATAACTTGGCAATATCTGTGGATAACTTGGGGATAAATGTGGATAACTTTTAATAAGTATTTATACCCTGTGGAAAACTAGCCAGTTTTTCCACAGGGTTTTCCACAGGCAAAAAACGCTGGAGTCGTTACTATATATATATTTCTTTGAGTTATCCACATTTTCCACAGCCCCTACTACTACTATTAATAATTTATTTGATCTTAGAATAGTAATAATTAGATCGAGTGAAAATTTAACGAAATTGAATAAAATTCAAGTAAGATCGAAATTAAGAAAATTTAATGAAAACCTCAGTCAAGAATTTTTTAATTTGTTTTGGTAGTTGTAAAAAAATCTAACGATGCTATGATTAGCTTCCACAAATTAAAAAACAAAAATTTAAAAAATCGCTTGCCCAAAATTTTGTTTTAAAGTTTTTAAGATTTTTGCTTAAAAAACTTTCCTTAAAAAATCCTAAATACACAAAAGCAAGTCTCAAAAAGCTTTTCACAACTGCTCTGCTGCTTGTAAACTTTCAAATGACAAGCCAACGATTAAAAACTTTCCGCCCTTTAAAAATTCAGCTTTGTCTTAATCCATCCTAAATTCATTATTTCTTCATCTAGTTATCCACATTTAGCCTAAAACTTCGTTTTTCAAACTATGCGACTAGTCTGCCCCCAAAACCAACTCGCTGCTAATCTTGCCCTTGTCGGTCGTGCTGTCGCTTCGCGTCCTACCCATCCGATTTTGGCAAATATTCGATTAGATGCCGATGGCTCTAGCCAAAGTCTTGGTATGACTGCTTTTGATCTAAATTTAGCCATTCAAGTCTCTTTCACTGCCCAAGTCGTCGAGGCGGGATCGATTACTTTGCCTGCAAAGCTGCTCAATGACATCGTGTCACGGCTACCCGATGAGGACATCACCATCACGGTGGACAAGGACAATACGATGGTTTCGATCGTCTGTGGGTCAGGGCGCTACCAAATGCATGGTTTGCCCGTAGAAGAGTTTCCCGAACTGCCTCAAATTGGTGAAGATGGCGAAACTACCTACCTGCCAGTGGATGCGATGCTCAGTGGTTTAGCTTCGACGTTGTTTGCTACTTCGGCGGATGAGACTAAGCGGATTTTGACTGGGGTTCACCTCACGGCTACAGCCGATCGCCTTGAGTTTGCGGCTACCGATGGACATCGCTTGTCGGTGGTGCAAACGGGCTTTTTGGATGCCGATGAGCCACCTGTGACCGAGGACACCGTGACCACTAGCTTGGAAGTAACTATTCCTGCTAGAGCTTTGCGGGAACTAGAAAGAATGCTCAATCAACAAACCGAAGGGGCGATCGCGGTGAAGTTTGACCGCGCTAACATGATTTTCCAAAGTGCCAATCAAATCTTGATTTCACGATTGCTAGATGGCACTTATCCCAACTATCGCCAGTTGATCCCCAATCGTTTTGAGCGCCAAGTCACCCTTGAACGCAAATTGTTTCTATCAGCCCTAGAACGAATTGCGGTACTGGCTGACCAAAAAAATAACATTGTCAAAATTACAATTGACTCAACGGGGCAGGAAATTTCCCTCTCGGTGGAAGCGCCAGATGTTGCCGCAGGACGTGAGTCTTTGCCTGCTCAAGTATCGGGTGAAGATGTGGAAATTGCCTTTAACGTCAAATATTTACTGGACGGTTTAAAGGCTTTGCCTAGCAATGAGATTCAAATTCAGTTAAATAATCCTACGAGTCCTGCGGTGCTTGTGCCAATTGGCGCAACTAAAATGACTTATCTGCTGATGCCTGTCCAAATTCGTAACTAATAGTTTGTGTAGCCCGCATAGCGGGCTACACAAACTTATCCAAATCAGTAATTTTCAAAAAATTTTCAAAAAATATTGCGGGTCTATAGCCGCTAAACCATCTACTCCTTTTCATCTCCGCGAAAAATCCTGTAGACTTAGTTGTGTATGGACTTTTTACCACCGCCTTCACCACAACTGTCAGCCAGCAACTATGCAGAGGTGCGACAGGAAACTCTGCAACCGACGTTGACATCTCCGCCAACGTTGAATAATCATGTTGCTGCTAGATTAACTGTCGAGTTGCCCCTTGAGGTTCAGGAGCAGCTAAAGCTTTTTTTGGAAGCATTACCCGATCCTGAAGCGATCGCCAATAAGCTGATTGTCCCAGCGATAACGGCTCAGGTTGGTCCGATTAAGCCCAATAGTTTGCCGAAGCCGAAGCCTACGGATAAGCCGCGTCAAGTTGTGCCACCAAAGCCGCCAATCCCAAATACAGGGGATAAGCCCACTGGGGTGGAGACGGCTCCATTGCTGACTAACTTGCTGAAGGTAGTTAGCGATCGCCAAGAATATGACACTAATACGCAGATATTTTTGGCTGAAGGTAATGTCTTAATCAGGTACAAAAAATCTGAGTTACAAGCCGATCGCGTGCAGTTAAATACTAAAACTCAAGAAGTAATTGCTGAAGGAAATGTATTTTTTACACGCGGTAATCAAAAGATTCGTGGCACAAAGCTAACCTACAACTACAACAGCGTTAAAGGCGAATTGATCAAAGCATCGGGTTCCGTTGATTTCGGCAATTTGGTTAGTTCTGAAGTGTCGCGATCGCCTGCGGAAATAGCTACTAACTCAGTTACGGTATCTGCCCTAGGCGGTGGTACTACCGCCGATGGTTCTGTGCGCCGCTTTGGATTTATCGCCGATCGCTTAATCCTTGATGGGGAAGCTTGGACAGCCGAAAATCTACGCATTACCAATGATCCCTTTACTCCTCCCGAACTGGAACTAGTAACCAGCAAAGCCACTCTAACCCCGATTTCCCCCACCCAAAGCCGTGTCGATCTGGAATCGCCCACCCTAGTCTTTGATCAAGGTTTCTCGTTACCAGTACCTATAAACAGCATTATCCTAGACCGTTTTCAGCGTTTCACACCTGCTTTGGTGGGTTTCGATCAACGCGATCGCGATGGAGTCTTCTATCAACAGAGTTTTGATGTTGTTTCTCAGTCTAACTTAAGCTTTCAACTATCGCCCCAAGTCCTGATCCAAAGGGCTTTTTCGAGTCAGACTGGTCTATCCGCCTTTAATATTTTGGGTGTGGTTGCGACTTTAAATGGAGCCTTGGATGGTGGTCAGAGACTATCAGCAAGGGCGAGTCTATCGGGTTTAGACTTCAATAACATTGATTCGATTTTGCGGCTTAATGCTACCTACCAAACGCCTGTTTTTGGTGATTATACTTTGCTATCCCAATATGCTTTTCGCGATCGCGTTTTCAATGGATCGTTAGGCTTTCAGGATGTGAATAACATTGTGGGCTCGACTTTAATTTCGCCAAACTATATTCTTGGGAATTCCAAAATTGCCTTTAATTATCAAGTTTCTGCTCAATTTGTGGGGGCTGTGCGTGATGATGTGCAACCAAATACGGTTAGTTCCTTACTCCGTTTACAGAGTGCCGCTTCTCTAAGTAGCGCCTTTCCCCTCTTCCGAGGTGAGCCAGCCCCAGCCGAAAAAGAAACGGGGTTACGATTCTCTCCAAAACCGATTGTCCCGAAGCTAGATGCTTTTGTCGGACTACAAGGAGTGAATTCTCTCTATTCTAATGGAGCCAATCAAGCAGTTCTCTATGGAACGTTAGGCTTTTCTGGGGAAGTTGGTAGTTTTGCTAAGGATTTTTTGGACTATACAGGCTTTACCGTGAGCTACACTCAAGCTTTTTCGACTGGGCGATCGCCCTTCTTATTTGATCGGGTAGCCGATACGCGATCGCTGACGGCAGGAATTATTCAACAAATCTATGGTCCAATTCGCTTTGGCATTCAACAAAGTTTTAGTTTAGACAATGGCAGTGTGTTTGATTCTGTCTATTCCTTAGAATACGCAAGGCGCACCTATGCGGTCGTGATCCGTTACAATCCTAATCAAGGCTTGGGTGAACTTCTTTTGAGAATCAGCGACTTTAATTGGACTCGTCCTCCTGCGAATGTAACTACAATCCAAAATGGAGTAGAACAGCGCAATTAAGGATCAATTAAAATACACTCATGTGGGTAAATAGGTGAAAGGGGGTACAAGAAGACGGCGGAGGAAGTCAAAATCAATCCAACGTAAATTGTAAGACCACTCAAACATAGCTACATAGAGATACAAATATTTTCGCTCATATCGGATAAATATCCGCGATCGCCTTTGCTATGTTTTGAGTTAAAAACTTTTATGCCTGATCAAATTTGACTTTTGCGTAGATGTCACGGTGGGAAATTTGGTAAAGCCCATTTGCTAAACTCAGAATTCCATTTTGATCTTCAGACTCGCTCAGTAACCAGTTGCCATCGTCATTTTTGCGAAACTGTTCGATGTGAACTCGATATTGATCAACTAAAATATATTCTTGAAATGTGTTAAGCGAACGGTAAAATGCAAATCTGTCACCGCGATCGCGATCGCTGGTGGATTTAGATAAAACTTCGATAATGATACTGGGATTAATCACCGTATCTGTACGGTTTTCTTGAAAGATTGGCTCGCCTTTAATTAATAAAATATCTGGATAGGTATATTCGTTGTAAGCAGGAATCCACAAGCGTAAGTCACTAATAAAAACTTCATAGTCTGGAGATTCTAGCAATCTACTAAAATTGCGAATGATGCGATTGTGGTTAATTGAACCGCCAGCCATTGCGATTATTTCTCCATTACGATATTCGCTGCGCTGTTCAGCAGTTTCTTCGGCGGCAATGTATTCTTCAATAGACTTTCGACGGATTAGAGTTTGCACAACCATAGGTTTGATAAGTATTGGTCTAGCAATTTGCTATCAGTATATGGCAAAAATACTTGTGGTATTTTCATTATCGCTTCTGAATAGAAAACATTCGGGAATTTGTTAGAATTATCGTGTTTTAACATTGCTTTAATTTATATGACTAAGTTATATGAGCAAACTATACGATCAAGATTTTTACGGTTGGGTGCAGTGGCAAGAACAAGCACTAGCCCGTCACGAAGTATCAGCTCTAGACTGGCAAAATTTACTGGAGGAAATTCAAGCCTTGGGCAGACAGGAGTATCGCGAGTTAGTTAGTCATCTTGGTGTTTTGTTGGGACACTTGCTTAAGTGGGAATATCAACCAGATCGGCGATCGCGTAGTTGGTTCTTGACAATTCGAGAACAGCGCCGAGCGATTAACCGACATTTTCATCGCAATCCCAGTTTAAAATCTCGTATTGTCGAGGCGTTGGCAGATGGATTTGAATCAGGTGTTGATTTGGCACTCCGAGAAACAAACTTACCTTTACGCGCTTTTCCAGAAAGTTGTCCCTATAAATTTGAAGATATTGTGACAGAAAATTTCATGTGTGACACTAGCCAAGATTGGGAACAGTAAACCTTTGATGTTTTCTATGATCGCTTGTCTACATTTCTCTAAGCCAAGTAAATAACAGCGATCGCCTTTGCCATGTTTTGAGCTAACACAGTCTTGTATATCGAGGTTTACTGCCCCATCTGCATCGTGTGTATCTGGATGAGTTGAGCATTGATCCGCAGCAGGCGATCGGGGTAAATATTGCGGAGTTGGTGATTGCTAGTGATGATGTGGCGATCGCTATGGCTAAAGCTTTAATCACCCAAACTCGTGAGCAGACTGATGAGCAGACTGATGATTCGGGCTTTCAGCAAATAGTGTTAGACTTGGTAAAAGCAGTTTTAGTTTATAAGCTTGGTAAAGAGAAAGAACAGGAGTTAATGGTTATGTTTACGAAAGAGGACATGAGAAAAGCTTGGCTGGTTCAGGAATTTATGGAAGAGGCTAAGCTTGAGGGTAAGGCTGAGGGTAAGGCTGAGGGGTTACAGGAAGCTGTGCGTTGGGTGGCTACGAATATGTTGAAAATAGGGATATCGCCTGAGCAGGTGGCTGTGGCGACGGGGCTAACTTTGGATCAGGTTCATGATTTATCGAAATAGGGCTTTGACTCAACTATAAAAATCTTTTCAAAACTTCTACAGTCGCTTTTCCCGTTTTTTGCCAACTAAATTGAGTAGCTCTAGCAAGCCCAAGTTGTGAAAGGTGCGATCGCAGTCCTGTGTCATTAGCGATCGCCACAGCAGACGAAGTAAAGCTCTGCGATCGCCTTTGCCATGTTTTGAGCTAAAAACTTTTCGGTAATCGTATTAACTCCAGCGTTGGCAAGTTGCTGAAGAATTTCTGGTTGGTTAATCACTTTGTGCATTATTTGAGTTAGCCCTGCGATACCCTTGGGCTTGACGAGATAACCATTAACATTATTAGTAATAATTTCAGGGATACCATCAACATCGGTGGTAATACAGGGCTTACCCATTGCTAATGCTTCTAGAAGAGCGATCGGTTGCCCTTCCCAGAGTGAGGACATTATGAATACATCGATCGCTGATAAAAATTCGTGAACATCAGAACGCGCACCTAAGAATATAACGCGATCGCTAATTTTCAGATCATCGGCAAGTTTGATTAATTCATCTTTGAGTTCGCCGTCACCAATAATTAGCAATCTGGCGTGATCGCTGACTTTTGCAAAGGCTTTTAATAGATATTTATGACCTTTTTGTTTATGGAGTCTGCCCACATTGCCAAATATAAATTCTGTTGGCGCAATATCAAATATTTTTCGAGATGTTTCTTTGTTAATTGGCTGTGAAAATTTGTCGATCTCAATGCCGTTATAGACGATCGCTGTTTTTGATGGAGAGGCAACTTTGGCAGCGATCGCTTTTTCATAATCAGAACGACAGACACAAATTATTTGATCTGTAAAAGCTAAAAGTAAATGATCTATTTTTTGAAAAATAGCAGTTTTAATTTTTTGCTTGAGGGATTTGGTTTGAGCGGTATTGAGATAATGCAATCCGTGATAAGTATGAATAATTTTAGGCTTATGTTTTAAGCCAGCGGCGACTAATCTTCCCCAAAATCCTGCTGTGCCGCCATGTGTATGAATGACATCAAATTTTTGAGTTTTTAGAAGACGATAAATAGTTTGAAAGGATTGCCATGAGAGTTTGTTGGATATGGCGATCGCATAGGTGGGGATATCTAGTATTTGGGCTTGATCCACTAGCCAGCCTGTTGCTTCGGTGGCGATCGCTATTTCGATATTCTCGCGTTGTAGATACTTGGATAGTAATAGAACGTGCATTTGACCACCGCCAAGGCTTGCATCATCGATCATTTCTAACACATGAAGTCTTTGCGGACTATCTTTACTTACTGCCATGTTTTACCTAATTTCTTGATAAAACCATGATATGTGCCAAGTAAACAAGCGTAGATCTTTTCGATTTTCTTTTCTTTCTCAAAAAATGCGATCGCAATCATCTTCAAAAACATTGTTTTAATACGATGAAGTGAGGCTGTAAATTTATAAATTCCTTTAGCGTAATGGATTGTGAGATAAGTTGTGTTACGACAACTATAGTAATAACGCAGAGCAGAGTAAGAGTGAAATACCCAGTTAAAATTTAGTAGTTTGACATTAATCGGGTTTGCATAGTTATGTTCTAATTTAGCTTTTGTAACTATAAAGTTTTTAAATCCTTGTTTTTTAAATTTCAAACCATAGTCAAAGTCTACGCCATCGATAAATAAGTCAATAAGTGGAAACTCGGTTAACTTTGCAGATTTGAGATCGATTAAGGAACCAGAAGTTATTGGCGCATCGCATTCATAAATATAGTCATCGTTGATATTATGTTTGCAGTGAATGAATTTATCATTTATGAAGTTTACGCCGCCTATTACAGCTTGGCTACGTTTGTCATAGGCAGTTGGGGCTAATATTCCTATCTCGATATTTTGATGTTGTGTCAAATTATGGTGGGCTGACAATAGAAGCTCTAAACAATCAGGACTAGGTACACTATCTTGATCGAAAGTCCATAGGAAGGAATAATTTTTTTTGATCGCCCAATCTAGTGCCTGAGTAATGCCTTGACTGATACCTATGTTTTCAGGGAAATGATGCACTAATACTAAGTTATCTTCAGAGGAGTTAATTATTGATTCTTTAGAATTATCTACTATAAACAAAGAATCGATTGGGACTGTCTGCGATCGAATAGCTTTTAAACATTTTGCAGAAGCATCTCGATCTTCATAAAGAGTAATATAAGCAGCGATTTTCTGCTTCATTGCCACGTCTTGCCAAGCTTACCTATCAGACCGTGATAAGTTCCTATCAGACAAGCCCATATTTTTAATAGTCTATCGTTTTTACCGTACAGAATTATAAGAATGATTTTGACTAACATACATCTAATTCTGTGAACCAAACTAGTAAATCGATAGTGTTCTTTAGAGTTATATAAATCTAAGTAGGTATGATTACGACAAATATAATAGTACCGTAAGGGTGAATATTGCTGGATGTATATTTCGTCATTCATAAACTTTACTTTGTCAGGATTGCCAAAACTGTGATACATAATTGCTTTAGTAACAATTATGTTGTAAAATCCCTTCTTTTTAATTCGCAATCCATAATCAAAGTCTACTCCATCAATGAATAGCTCTATTCTAGGGAGGTCTACACATTTAGCTACTTTCAAAGGAATTAAAGAACCAGATGTGATTGGCGCATCGCATTCATAAAAATCGACATTACTATCATGCTTGATACCGACGAAGCGATCTTTCAAAAAAATCGCTCCTGTTATAAATTCATGTGTTTTAGGATCAACGGGAGTTGGTGCAATGATACCTACATCATAATTATTTACATTGGATAACTGATTATATTGTTCTAGAAGTATTTCCAAACAATCAGATTTTGGAATACTATCTTGATCAAATGCCCACAAAAAGTGATATTCATTTCTTATTGCCCATTCCAATGCATGTGCTAATCCTTCTGCAATGCCTATATTGCTCGGATGGTGATGAATTAATAGCGTTCCACAACTATTGTTTAGTGATAATTCTTCATGGGAATTATCCACTATATAAATAGATGCAACCTTTGTGGACTGAGATTCTATAGCCTGTATACATTGGTTAGCAGATTTTTGGTCTTGATAGCATGTGATGTAAGCCGCTATTTTTGGTTTCATCTTCTAGACTATGCGTGTGAATTGTGACTATGCTCATTACATAAACAGAAAGCATTCGCGTTATTATCATTCTTCAGCTTTGGTCAAACCAAGCTTACGTTTGATTTTAAACCAAATTTTTCTGAGCCTCCAAAACTTGCTGGTCTCCATTGCTTCCACTCTCTGTTTGTAGTAATTGTCAGAGACTCCTACATTGTTAAAGTTACCGATTGAAGCACGTACCAACCTTTGATTCCAAAAGGGGATATTCTCAAAGTATGCTCTAAGAACTCTATTATGATTCTTATAAGCGCTCGTAACTCGACTGAAGCTTTCTGATGTATGCCTATACAAAAAGAGAAAGTCTGGAATTACATCTAGCTTGTACCCCGCAATAGTTAACCTAGCTAAAAACTCCCAATCTTCATATGAAGTATCGCGATCCTCTTTAAAGCCGCCAATGCTTAAAAAAGAATCTTTTTTAATTATGAAGTTAGCATCCCCAAAAATATTTTCATACGCGCCAGCTTCTATACAAGCACCAGTAGGAAAATAGGAGTAAGCATAAATCTTTGAGAAGGGACTTAATGTTCCATCAAAGGCTCTAAAGTAACAGGTCAAACAGTCCACGTCAGATGTTGTTATAGCCTTGACCATCTTTTCTATCATATTAGGCTCAGCAGCATTATCTGCATCCATAAAAATTAGATAGTCTCCAGTAGATTTGCTAGATGCAAAATTTCTCGTGTTGCCAATACCTCCATTTTCTTTCCTTATGAACTTCCATTTTCTTTCTTTGTATTTCTCTTCCATTTTAGAGAATACTTCAAGGGAAAATCCATCAGTAGATCCGTCGTCTATGACAATTACCTCAAAATGATTGTATGTTTGTTTGTCCAAAGATATGAGTAAGTCAGGTAAGTATTTGCCATAGTTGTAATGAGGTACACATACAGATACATTGGGATATTCATTGAGAAAATCAATAGAGTTGTATTTACCTGATATTTCATGATTGTTGCCAATCTTCTCAAAAAATTGTTGCCATAAATACTTAGCTTTTTCGGGTGAGTATGCAAAATTATTGGTCGTGCCAACTCCAGAATCAATACATTCTTCCAATTTACGTGCTAGGTTTGACGGAGTTGGGGAAAACAAGCAAGACTCATCAGAAATTATTTCTGGTATCCCACCGACATTTGAGGCTATTACATTCAAATCTAGTACTGCACATTCCAAACATGCGTATGGAAAGTTGTCAAGCAGGGATGGGATTACTACTAAAGCTGATGGATGAGATATGAGAAAGTTTAGTGCATCAAAATGAGACATTTTATTCTTAAAGGTGACATCATATATTCCAACATATTCCTTTAAATAGTGGTTTAGTGACTCAACAGGAGACCCACAAGAAGTCCTTCCATCTCTACCCAAAAATGTTATTTTTAGTTGCCTTCCGTGATCTTTTAGCTTTGGCGCGAGTATATTTAACGCCTGAATGAACACATCAAATCCCTTTCTTACTTCCAGTCTACCGAAAAATATTATGTGTTGCCCATCAAAATGTTTTTTTACTGACTTGCAACTAGCTTCAGCAATACTGTGACTAGATTCAAATAAACATGGAAGTACTAAACGATTTTTGCATATTTCCCAGCCATGTGCGTGCGCCCAATCAAACATATATTGACTAGGACTAATACTATAGTCAGCATTTTCCAAACAATATCTTTCCATATAGTCTAAAAGCACATCATCTAGTTTATGAGCAGGAAATTCTTGCATTCCTTCTCGCATCCATTCACTAGAACTATGGGCAGTGCAAGTCAAAGTAGTATTTAGGAAGGCTTGACCAGTCCGCTTTGCTTGAATTGATACAAAGCCGTTGGCATGCCAGTCTTGAAAATGGCATGAATCAAAATCTTGTTCTTTTAGCCAGTTGTATATCTTTTGTGATCTTGTTAAAAACCATCTCCCCCCAAAGCTTTCGCCATCAAAAATTAGCGAAAGTTCAGACTCATGAATAAACTGAATATTGAAGTTTCTGCTATAATGATTTCTCCAAAATTGGACTGACTCGACATCTATGGCTCCAGTATGGATAACAGTAACGTTATGCTGCATTCCTTGAGACAAGAATTTAGATAGGTAGAAGCAGTGGGTTCCGATACCGCCATTTTTATTTGGACCGACTATATCAGGTGTGATAATGCAGACTTTTTTGTTATTCATTTGTTTTATTTTGTTCTTAAATTCTGTTTTAACGATCAAATGTTCAATTTTGTGTTTCTTGAAGCTTTGATATTTTATCAAAGGTTTTTAAGGCTTCTTCAATAACTTGGTCAGTATTATAGTAACGATATGTAGCTAATCTACCTACAAAAAAAATGTTTTTCTCAGACTGTTCTGATGCTATTAAATCTTCGTAGCGTTGATATAAACTCAAGTTCTTTTGCTCTGGGACGGGGTAATAAGGATCACCGCAGCTTTTAGAGTATTCATAAGCAACAATTGTGTTATGGCTTTTTTGACCAGTAACGTGTTTAATTTCTACCGTTCTTGTATAGTCGAAATCATTCGGGTAGTTTATTTGTACACAAGGTTGCTTATATGGCTGCTGAAATTCTTGATAATCAAAGTCGAGTGATCTCCAAGGAAGCTTTCCAAGTTTATAGTCGAAGTACTCGTCAACTGCCCCTGTGTAAACTGTTGCTATCCGTGGAGAAATGGATGATTTTATCTCTTTGTAGTCAGTGTTTAACATGACTGAAATCAAAGGATTATTAATCATATTTTGAAACATCTTAGTAAAACCATGTTTGGGTGATACTTGATACTTGTAATCACTATATCGACAGTCTTTGTTGAACCTCACTGGTATCCTGCCACAAACACTAGCATCTAGGTCTTTCGGGTGAATTTCCCACTGCTTTAACGTATAGCCCAAATAGAATGCTTCATATAGTTCGCGACCAACCTTATTTATTACAAACTCTTCGGAGTTTGCTGGGTTGCTAATACAAACTCTCAGTTTCTCAACAAAATTCTCGGCATCCTTGACCGTTAGATCACAATTGTAAAACTGCTCAAGAGTTTTTATGTTGATAGGAAAATCAAATAATTCTCCGCGAGTGTAACTCTTGACAAAATAGTTTCCAGGTATCCATTCTGTAAATTTAGATAGATAATCAAAAATTGTTTTGTTATTAGTTCTGAAATAGTGGGGTCCATAATTGTGAATTAAGACTCCCGAGTCATGATAAGAATCGTGGCAATTTCCGCCAATGTGATTACGCTTATCAACTAGAAGAACTCGCCACTTCATCTCTCTTGAGGCTCTTTCAGCTATCGTACAGCCAACTGGTCCAGCCCCACAAATTACTAAATCCCAAAAATCCATATTCAACCTTAATATTGTACTTATTCAACTAGGAGGGTAAATACCCCACCGCTCTGCGGTGTGAGTAAATTTTAGTAAAAAAAAGAATTTGATACCCCGTCCGCTTGCGGCGGGGTTATTCATTTAAACCTTTTACAATTCTACAGTCTAAGGGGTCTTATATCAATAAGATAATGATAATCATCTTGGAGGATGTCATTAGACATAACAAGGCGAGATAAGTCACTCATTAACCAGCAGTTCCAAATTCAAACGGTAATACGGAATACAAATATATAAACAGTATTGTGCATATTAGAGGGTTTGAATTGTTTACATCAGAAGGTCTGACCTGTCTCTAGTTTTTAGCCTTGATTGATCAAATCCAATACCCTCGAAGTATCAATACTTTAGAAATAAATTTGATCTACTACTTAACAAAACGTTGCAATAATTCTAGCCATTGCAGACAGAACCCTTTGTCAGTCAGTATTTTGTACTTGCTGTATTATTAATCACATTCTGAATTTGGAATTGCTGCAAATTTACCCAGCGATTTTCCACGGAAGTGCAAGGGTTTTGAGCCTCTAGACTCTATAATCTTGCACTTGTTATGACAAAAAAAGCTTAAAGTCCTTATGTAGCAAGCTTTTGTGCTTTTTCAGTAAGCCCTAAGTATACTAAGAATAGCAATAAAAATTGAGAGCACTAGCTAATAATATTTCCTCAAACAGATAATCAATAGGCTGATAAGTCTCAGTTAGCAAAGCCGACTGCACGCAAAGAAATTGGTCAGATAAACCAGACTCTCCTATCAACTTACTCGGTAAATTGTACATCGTGGGCATTATCTCAAGGGGCGATTACGGATGAATTGGCTGATACATCACTAGCCTCAAGTAACACTATCTAAATAGGATTTTACAACCTCTTTTGAGTCTCCCGCTAACTTGAGATTGCCTTTACTGAGCCAAATCGCTTCATCACAGGACTTTTTAATGAAATCCATCGAGTGCGACACCACTAAAATCGTCACATGAGACTCCCAAAACTTATCAATGCGTTTTTGGCATTTATTTTTAAAGCTCTCATCACCCACAGACAAGACCTCATCAAGGATTAATATCTCTGGTTGGATATCTGTAGCGATCGCAAAGCCTAGTCTTGCCACCATACCTGATGATAAGCCCTTAACAGGTACAAATCGATAGTCTTCTAACTCCGCAAAATCAAGAATAGAATCGATCCTTTCCTTCATTTCCTCCCGCGAAAATCCTAACAGGACTCCATAGAGAAGAATATTGTCCATAACTGAGATTTCTGAGTCAAAGCCCGCACCTAGCTCAATCAAAGGCGCGATCTGACCACGCACTCTCACCGTGCCAGTAGTTGGCTGCAAAATCCCCGAAATCACTTTTAAAAGAGTAGACTTACCTGCTCCATTGCTACCAATGATCCCAATTTTTGCGCCCTTCTCCACTACTAAATCTATCTTGTCCAAAACCAATTTCTTTGCTGGCTGACGATATTTCCCCTCAAAAAAAGATAAAACCGTCTTCTTAAGGTCATAGGAAAACTCCTCTTGAGTCCTACGCCACAGAGACACCTGATCTAATCGAATCGCTTCGTCCGTCATCTATAACAAGTCCACTATAACAAATCCATAAATTGCGATCGCGAATGGTGAAAATAAGCCCAACCCAAAACCGAAAAAATTGTACCACTTAATAAAGCACTCGCCACCATCATCACATCAGGCAGATTCCCAGACAGAGTAATCTGCCTTAGACTCTCAATTATTGGTGAGAGGGGATTAATACTTAAAAAAGGTTTGACCGAGGGCGGCACGATCGCCGCAGGATAAAAGACAGGGCTGCTAATCCAGAGCATAAAGGTAATTAGCTCATAAAAATAGGGCAAATCCCGAAAAAACACATAAAGTGCGCTGACAAAAAAGCCTACACCCACGCAAAACATGACTAGGGCTACAAATGGTAAGAGTATGGCAACAACATTAAGTAAATTGTGCGACTTGATTAAAGCCACGATCGCTAATAAAGGATAAGCTCCCATCAAAAACTGAAACACATTAGCAGTGATCATCGAAATAGGAAAAACACTCACAGGCAAACGGATTTTATTTAGTAAAGCTCCATTCCCGACCACACTAGTTAAAGCTTGCATAGTTGAAGCCGAGAAAAAGTTGATCACAATCAACCCCGTCAAAGCTGCCAAAATATAATTCACAATCGAGTCATCATAGTATTTGGCAAAGGTCGCTCCAAAAATAGCCGTATATAGACCAGTCATAATTAAGGGATTCAGCAATGACCAATAGATTCCCAAAAAAGAACCTCGATAACGCACTTTTAGATTGCGCCCCACCAAGACTTGCAATAGTTCTAGGTAATGTTGCAAATCTTTGCTGATGTATTTATTGCTTAATGACAGACTCATCAGGAGTCAATACCTCGTTATGATCTTTTTAGCTTGAATGTATCGACTATATTAGTTGCATTTGTGGCTATTTGGATAATTTCTCGCAGCCTGTCGATTAACCAAACTTTCCGCAGTTTTGCGCTCACTCCGTCCCAACGACTCTAGCTCCTAAACTAAATGGTCATAGTCTAAATCCTTGAGTTGGCGATCCGTAATTGATGCCATAAAGCTCATACAGGTAAATTATCGGGATCGATACCTTGCGATCGCTATCTCAACTAACTCATTGCTGAATCGGTAGCCAATCTTCATCTAAATATTTGCTCGATTGTATAAGGACAAGCGATCAGCAAACTGGCTATAAACTTTGCTCTAGCTTACCCAAAACGACCAAACTCTCTAGATCCTCGATCGCATTTGGTAAATATTGATTAATTACTTTTTTAACTCGCTGTAACTGCAAATCTTCAGCAACACCCAACATCCGACTAATGTCCGCAATATCTTGGCTACGCCCTGCCATCAGCTTCATCAAGACCAAATAAGGTAAATCAACTACTGGCAATCCATCTGGGGCATAATTCGGACTATTAATCGCCTCCGTTACCCAATCCCCGTCAAACTCTAAGACATCCAGAGATGTGCCATCATCTAATCGCCATTGCGTACCCGCAATACTCAAATCTCCCACTTTCTGTCCATTTGCTTTCTCTAAATCTTCGTATACTAATTGAGCGTCTTTACCTCTCACCAAAATATCTAGATCAAGAGTCATTCTTTCAGGCATATAAAGTCTCGTCGCCACGCCACCAACAATCACAAAAGCAGCTTGTTTAATAATGTCATTGAGATTTGTCACAGGATGAGTCCAACTCCGACTATTCAAAAATTCTATGCTGCTTCCAGATCCTTTCTTGACATATTTCATCACTAAATTAATAAATTGCTTACGTTTTTGGCAATGTGGATCAGCAACTAACGTCATAAAT
>DCSN01000064.1:1321-8398 GCA_002325645.1 Pseudanabaena sp. UBA1465 | reverse complement strand
CATGCAAAAGGTTTCACCCACATCTGAGTTCATCCCTGACAAAGCTGCAATTTTTACCAATCAGGTAAGTTATCAAACTAAATTTCGCACACTTTTGACAAATATTTCGGTGGCGATCGCGAAAGGTAGCAAAACTGCGCTAATTGGCGCAACAGGATCGGGCAAAACGACCTTCTTACGACTCATCAATCGTTTAGTCGATCCATCGGTCGGGACTATCTTTCTAAACGGTAAAAATATTCAAGAAATTCCCATTCAAACCCTGCGGCGGCGGGTGATGCTGATTCCACAGGAGCCGAGCTTGCTGGGGATGAATGTGCATGAAGCGCTTAGTTATCCTCTCAAGCTCCAAAATTTGCCCCAGAGTGAAATTGATGCGCGATCGCAAAAATGGATCGATAAATTACAGATCGATCGCCAGTTATTAAATCGCTCAGAGCTAGAGCTATCTCTCGGTCAAAGGCAATGGATCGCGATCGCCAGAGCTTTAATCATGGAACCAGAAGTAATCCTGCTCGATGAACCAACTTCAGCGCTAGATCGGGGTTTATCCTATTTGTTATTGGAAATTTTAGCCGAGCTAACCCAGTCCCTCCAGCCTGTAACCGTAGTCATGATTAACCATCAACTCGATCTAGTTCAAACATGGTGCGATCGCCTCATTTGTCTGCATAAAGGCGAATTAGTCCAAGATGCTGAGGTAAGTCTGGTGAATTGGCAAGCAATTGATGATTTATTGAGACGTGATCCGACCTCAGATAATCATGACGATTGGCTCTAAAACTCGAATCAAGGCAGAGCATCGCGCCACCTTGATTCGAGTTTCAACCAATTTGATAGGTCTGATTTCGACCTAACTCCTTAGCCCGATACAGCGCATAGTCTGCCGATGTTAGCAACACCGATGGTTGTGAGTCCACCTTAGGAATTAACGAAGTTACGCCCATACTCAAGGTCACAAACTGACTAACCGCCGAATCCTCATGGGGAATTTTCAAATCTAGTAACTTACTGCCAATCGATTGTGCAACCAGCATCGCCCCCTCAATATCAGTATTGGGTAACACTAAAACAAATTCTTCGCCCCCATAACGCGCTGCTAAATCCGCAGGACGACGGACTGCTTGTTGAATTACAAGCGAAACCTTTTGTAAACAATGATCACCTTCAACATGACCGTAGGTGTCATTGTAATTTTTAAAAAAATCAATGTCACACATGATTAAAGCCAAAGGTTGTTGATCTCTTGCTAATCTTTGCCATGACTGTTGTAGATATTCATCAAAACGTCTTCGATTGGCTAACTGCGTTAAACCATCTAAGTTAACTAATGTCTCTAATTTCTCGTTTGCCTCTTGAAGCAAATTTTCAGCAATGATTCGACTATGAATTTCCTGTTTAAGCCGCTCATTTTGTTCTTGTAACTGTCTTTGCAATCTGCGTAAGGTAAGTTGACTCTCTACTCGCGCTAGGACTTCCGCAACCTGATAAGGCTTAGTGATATAGTCTAATCCGCCAACGGCAAAAGCTTGCACCTTATCTAAAACTTCATCGCTCGCACTAATAAAAATAACGGGAATATCACAGGTAAGGCTATTTGACTTTAACTGCTGACAGACTTCAAACCCATTCATGTTAGGCATATTAATATCCAAAAGCACCAAGTCTGGCATTTGCTTTTGGATATTAGATAATACTGTTGCGCCATCAGTTACGCCACTTGCTTCATAACCCTTACGAGACAGTATGGTTAATAGCAGTTGTAAATTAGGAGGCGTATCATCTACAACCAAGATGTACTCTTTCTTTTGGGTGGCTTCAAGCACTTGCATTTTGCTATTGTCATGACATCATGGGCGTTTAAAAATCAATACTAAGTATGTAGGCTTAATTAAATATAAAACCCTAAAACCTGCGGCGCAGGCGCAGCGTGCGCCGCAGGTTTTAGATCTGGTTTTTAATTATGCCGATGTACTTACAATCTACAGATCTACAGATCTACAACAACGTATTGTTTTGTATATGCTTTTTCAGCAAAATATTTTCAATTTCTTTATGTGTAAATTATCATGAAAGTTATATAGATAAAATATATACTTAGCATTAATCCTACTACCAATTCCGTTACTTTGATGTAAACATATAGCCTATATACGCCGCTTGCTTGAAAAGCGCTATATATCAGTTAAAATTGCTATATAGAACGTGAAAATGTTTTCTCTCTTTTGTTTTATTTTTTTCCCACAGTGTTAGCTAATGTCTAGTAATACATCTCAAAGAATCGATCTCTCAGGAAGCGCTTTGGGAATGGTTTCGACTATTAGTTTTCCTGCAATTGTCGGCACGGCTGACATGATGCTCAAATCGGCGACGGTACGACTAGTCGGTTATGAAAAAGTTGGAAATGGCTTTTGCACAGCGATCGTGCGCGGTCGAATTACAGATGTCAGAATGGCTGTGGAAGCGGGTGCAGAAACTGCTAGGGAATTTGGTCAATTAGTTTCTACGATTGTGATCGCCCGTCCTTACCCAAATTTGGAAGCAATTTTACCGATTAGTACTCGCCTTAGTCAGTTAACCGATGGGCGATATAGTCGTCTCAGTAATCAGGCGATCGGGCTATTGGAAACACGCGGTTTTCCTGCCATGGTAGGAGCCGCCGATATGATGCTGAAATCTGCTGATGTACATTTGGCTGGCTATGAGACTATTGGCGCAGGGCTATGTACGGCAATTATTCGGGGCAATGTGGCGGATGTAGCGATCGCGATCGAAGCAGGGATGTACGAAGCTGAGCGCATTGGCGAATTCCACACGTTGATGATTATTCCTCGTCCCCTTGATGATCTTGAAGAAACTTTACCAACTTCTGAATATTGGATTGAGACACCAGTACCTGTAAATATTCCGATGATTGCTTTACAAGAACAAGAGAGAGAGTTAGTACAATTACCGAATTTAGAGATCGCGGAAGTGGAAACTATTTCCATAGGCGATCGCTAAGCTCGTCAAATAAGTAAACTTAAAACCGAGATGATCGTGCTGCCTGCCACGCGGGCGGCGTGATCATCTCGGTTTTAAGTTGTAGCACGCTCCCATAGGCGTTTGATTTCTGTCAGAATTTCATTATTGGGAGAGGCGATCGCTTCGATATTGGGCTTGACCTCTGCGCCAGGGATATTCTGATTCCAAGGGCTATTGGCAACGGATTTTAAATCGAGATTGTTGGCAACAGGACGGAATCCATATTGAACAAATACCGATTGTTGTTCGGGTTGAACGAGAAAATCGATAAATTTACGCGCCGCTTCAGCTTGGCTATTGTCAATGTTGCGTTTGGCGATCGCCGCCGTTGAAACGGTTTCGATCGTGGGGCTGAAGTAATAGATTTGGTAGGGTTTGCCTTGGGTAGCTGCCGATTGTTGCCAACGATAGAGCGCCACGCTTTCATAGACAATACCCACATCCGCATCATTTGGACCTCTAGTAATAAATTCCTTCAGCAGAGTATCGGTTGATGATGGCGGCTGATAGACCGATCGCTTCACCACAGCAAATAGATTGGTAATGTTGGGATTATTGAGATTGGCGGCCGTGGGGCTTGAGCCGAGTTTGGACTGCGCCCAGAGTGCGAGGGTAAGCTGCCCACTGTTGGAACGGGTGGGATCGGTGGTCACAAAATCAAAACTACCCCAGCTAGGATTGCCACCGATCGCCTGCCAATTGCCTGACTGCATCGCCCGTTCCAGACGATTCCAATCAAAAGTACCATTGGGAAATAGCACTTTGCCGCGCTCGGCCCATGAGATGCCTACGAGCATGGTTTTGGCGATCGCTTTCGGTTGTTCGTAAAAAGCATCACCGCCATTCTGTGATTGCCAGCGCGTTTGTAATTCCTTTAAACTTTCGGCATTAGCAGGAATGAGAACTGTGGGATTAAAGTCATTTTTATTATCGATATAGCGATTGACGATATCTTGAGAACCTTGGAATTTCAGTTCTAATTGAATATTGGGATGGGTTTGTTTAAATTTCTCTTGTAATGCTTGCAAGGGTTCTTGTAATTCTGTACCTGTGACCACGACGATCTTTTGGCTGAGTCCAGGAATCGGCGCGATCGCTAAAGCTACAGAAAAAATACTAATTCCCAAGGAAATAAATAGATTCTTTTGCTTTTGGGCAGGAGTGAGGGGAATAAATTGAGGGTTCTTCGGACTAAAAGTGGTTGACATATTGTTTTGAATTCCTTTCTACGTTTTAAGGTTTTGATCCCCCTCAATCCCCCTTAAAAAGGGGGAAGAAGAAAATTCTCCCCCCTTTACAAGGGGGGCTGGGGGGGATCTCTGGTAAAGGGGGATCGATTACTTAGCTAGTAACAGTTCGGCATTTTCTTGAAAACAACTTAACTCATCGGTCAGCGATCGCAGTTCGGCGGTTTGCTGCAAATCTGTCAGGTTGACTACGCGCAATTTATTTTGCAATGCTTGCAATACCCCAGACGCATCCACAATCAAAGTCGCTAAACTGGCGACCTGTGCTTGCCGCGCACTCTCACCGCCACGCACCAGATCGATATTGCGCTGCAAGCTTGTCGCTAGTTCCTGCAATTGCGTTGCGGCAATTCCCGTACTATTGCGAAGCTTTTGCTTGACCTGCATTAGCTGCTGTTCCAAATCTTGAATTGATAACAGCGCATTCCCTCCCTTTAACTTTTGAACAAGTAAATCTATTTTGCTCGGAAATTCGGAAGCGCGATCGCAGGCATACTGCACCGCCACTAACAAATCCATCTGATCGGCTTCAACGAGCAGTTTGCCCGATTCTACCCTTAGTACTAGCGCCTGCTGAGCCAGCACGCTCGCCTGTTGCTTGACCGCAATAATTTCTAATTCCAGTTCGGGATCACCAATTCCTAAAGATTCAGGCTCATTGCGTTTGAGAAAGACCGCGCCCCCAGTGGCGATCGCTGCCGAAATCGGCAATGCTAGAGCGATCGGCGCATTAGCAAAGCGCACAGTTAGCACCAACACAACACCGCCAGCAGCAACGGCTAAGGGATAATAGAGAGGATTGGCTAGTTTCATACTTGAGAAAGATCCATTATTAAAGATCCGTTAAAATTCTACTTGGATATCAGCTAAGAGGCGGGCGATCGTTTCAGGTTCGCCCTTGGTGTAATAACCTGCATTTTGCTGAGCGATATCCTGCAAAGCTTTAGGGTTAAACTCTTTCTCGTCTCCATAACCAATGGTGAATACCGAAATTCGTTGCTCAGTTTCAAAGCCGCTCTTCTTCAATTCTGCAAGCAATTGCGCGATTTGAATTGATGAACCCGAATCTGCACCATCGGTCAGCACTAGCACCGCATTAATGCCATCCTTCCGCAGATTTTGCTGCAACCAATTTCGCCCAGCCAAGGTCGCATCGTAAAGCCTAGTCTGTCCATTCGCCTTCAGCGAAGCCACATATTGCAAGCCCTTGGCTTTACCCTCTGGCGTGCCTTCAATCACCACAGGCGGATTAATTACGGTATTAAAATCCATCATGGCGATCGTATCTTTCGATGTCAAGCTATTGACATAGGCTTGCAGCGTACTCTGCATCGCCGCAATTCTCGCTCCCTTCATCGAACCTGAAGTATCAATTACCACCACCACCAAAGATGGCTTTTTCGCTTGTTCCTGCCAACTTTTGATCATCGCTTCCACCACCTGCGGCTGTGGCGGACGATAGGAATCATACTTAGCCTGTGGATCGACTCCAAAATCCGCAGTAAATTTTGTCCCTAAAGCCACCCCTGGAGTTCCTGGACGCAAGCCTAACTCCGTGAGAATTTGTTGCGCCTCATTGGATTGTAAATAGGTGACAACCTTTTGAGCGGCCGCCTTTTTATTGGCATCCATCCAAGGCGCATTCGGCACGATCGCCCGCATATTCGATGAAAAAGTAGATTTAGGATAGACCGCCTGATAGCGGGGTTGTCCAGCTTGTAAACTGGAGTTAGCGGTAATCACCGAAGACTCATATACCGAACCGATCGCTGCCCAAAACTGCCCATTCGTCACCATCGACTTGGCGAGGGCATTGGTGGAAACGCCGTAACGAGTAACTTTGCTTTGGATCTGCTTGACTTGATTTTGATAGGTCTGCACATCAGCCGCCGTCAACTGTTCGGGACGTTTGCCAGATACTTCCGCATATTGGGCAACTAAACTTTGCAGTCCTGAGTTGGAGCGGGTGGGTGCAGTATGCACATAGGTAAAAGGAATCACACCAGCATTGGGTGAGAGATCCTTCAGCACCTTGGCATTGACAAAGGTTTTGAATGGCGCATCCAGCTTGCTCAGTCCCTGCGCCACTTCAGGTGAGGTCATAAACACCATCGGACTGCTGGCAATTAAGGGTGAGTCAGCGATCGCAGGAATATAATTTTGTCCAGGAAAAATTTGATTGGTTTGAAAAATCAATTGATTCTGATAAATTTCCCCATCCACGGAAATGATCGCAGGCAACTCTGGCGCACCTGCGGCTAATTTTCCCGCTTTAAACTGCTGTGACTGGGCGACCACATCCGCCACCACATCACCACTACCTTTAATCTCACAGGCAATATAAAATTCTTGACCATTATCAAGCTTTGGCTTTTGTTGATTAAATTTAACCGATGCCTGCTGACAAAAATCACCAAGGGCGCTCCCAAATAAAAGCTTGATCTGAATCCCCGTATTTGTCCCTGTCGCTGGATTGTTCGGCTGCTCGGTTTTGCAAGATACCAACAATAGCAATGAAGAAGATAGCGCTGTAACAACTAATTTTCTGTTTAAGCTGGGAAGGCCTAACTGAGAAATATTTAGCCCCGAAAATAAATTAGAACGCATTTTTATTTGCATATTATTTGCTTGACCTAGAAAAATAGATATCATCGCAAACTCGAAACAAAGAGCTAAATGTAGCGATCAAATCTGATATTTGAATATTTAAGATCTTAAGCGACTCCATCAAGTTTGTAAATGTATCGCACTATACATAATATGGCTATAACTCGCAGCCTATTGTCGTTTTTAAATAAGTCGTTTT
>DCSN01000064.1:0-1171 GCA_002325645.1 Pseudanabaena sp. UBA1465 | reverse complement strand
GAAAGCGCAGCCCGCAAATAAATTGAGCGATCCTCGAATCAATATCAATTCTATCTGCTATAATTAGCTTATCAGTATTCAATATTCTTGATAAATGTATAAGGCGTACAAATATAGAATCTATCCCACAAGTGAGCAAGAAACCTTGCTTGCAAAGTCTTTTGGCTGTGCGAGATGGTTCTGGAATTTTGCCCTAAACCTATGTCAAGAAACTTATAAAGCTA
This sequence comes from Pseudanabaena sp. UBA1465, assembly GCA_002325645.1. GTDB lineage: Bacteria > Cyanobacteriota > Cyanobacteriia > Pseudanabaenales > Pseudanabaenaceae > Pseudanabaena. The sequence goes on along the minus strand of DCSN01000064.1, from coordinate 947 downwards.
CTGGTAAGGGGCTAACTAGAGGATATATACAAGGCTTGCTCCCTGCACTCAAGAAAGAATATGAATGGCTAACCGAGCCATATTCGCAATGTTTGCAAGCTGTGGCTTTGAACTTGTCCACTGCCTACAAAAACTTTTTTGATAAACGGGCAATGTTGCCTAAGTTCAAGTCAAAGCATGATAGGCAGTCAATTAGTTATCCCCAAAACGTCAAGTTTGACGGTGACAAGATTAATTTACCTAAGATTGGCTTAGTACACTGTCAGCGTCATCGTGATTTTGAAGGGGCTATTAAAACTGTCACTGTATCTCGCAACCCTGACGGCAAACATTTTGTATCGGTTTTGGTTGACGATGGCAAAGCTAATCCTGAATTAATGCCAGTAGATAAAGCTATTGGTATTGATGTGGGATTAACTCATTTTGCGATTACCAGTGACAGATCTAAGTTTGACAACCCTAAATTCTTTATCAAACATCAGCGCAACTTAAAGCGCAAACAGCAAAAGCTATCTAAGAAAAAGAAGGGTAGCCAAAATCGTAAAAAGGCAAGATTGGCAGTGGCGAAAGTTCACTCCAAAATTGCCAGATGTCGCGAAGATTTTCTGCACAAGCTATCCCGCAAGATAGTAAACGAAAACCAAGTTATTGCAGTGGAAAATCTCAACATCAAGGGTATGGTCAAGAATCATAACTTAGCCAAAGCGATTAGCGATGTTGGCTGGGGTATGTTCTGCACAATGCTCAAGTACAAAGCTGAAAGCGAAGGAAGGCAATATATCGAAATTGATCGATGGTTTCCTAGCTTTAAGACTTGCCATGTATGCCTAAATCGAGTTGATAATCTCAGTCTTGATGTGAGGGCATGGACTTGTAAGCATTGTGGTACGCACCATGATCGTGATGTAAATGCTGCGATCAATATTAGAAATGAAGCCTTGCGGATT